>JBAXXY010000012.1:0-34658 GCA_037127655.1 Lentisphaerota bacterium | reverse complement strand
TATAGGGCCTGCCACATATTTGGTGTGCAGATACTGATGCGCCTTGTGACTTAAAGGTTTTTCAAGAAACTCTTCATAAAGTTTCTGTACTTCTTTGTTCTCATGCGAGCATCTTAGAGCGCTTTTCTTATCATCATGGTAAAGACCATTGGAGCGCTTTGCTCTTATCTTGTTTGTCACCTGATAAGGCTGTCCGCCACCAGATATACAACCGCCTTCACATGCCATAACTTCGATGAAGTCGTAAGGCATGGGTTTACCGGATTTCTTGCACTCTCTAAGTTCTTCGCAAAGAACTCTGACATTGCCAACTCCGTGCGCTACAGCAACTCTTACTTTTTTGCCATTCATATCCACTTCTGCTCTCTTCACTCCCTTCAGACCGCGAACAGCTTCTACTTCAATATTCTGAAGCTCTTTACCAGTAACAAGGAAGTAAGCAGTTCTTATAGCCGCTTCCATTACGCCGCCAGTTGCTCCAAATATCGTCCCTGCTCCGGTGTATGAGCCAAGAATGCTATCGGCTTTTTCGTCTTCGAGTTCCAGGAGATCCACGCCACTGGTTTTTATCATCCTGACCAATTCGCGTGTAGTAATGGACACATCTACATCCTGATAACCGCTTGAATTCATATCAGAATTTCTGGCTATTTCATATTTCTTAGCCGTGCACGGCATAACTGAAAGCATGAATATCTTTGCAGGATCTATACCCATCTTCTGAGCATAGTAAGTCTTGGTCATTACTCCAACCATCTCGTGCGGAGATTTAGCGGTAGAGAAATGTTCTATCAAATCAGGATAGTATTTCTCAAGAAAATCTACCCACGCAGGGCAACAGCTCGTAATGAGCGGTAGGGCGCCCTTTCCGTGAACAAGTCTTTCTATAAGCTCCGAGCCTTCTTCCATGATCGTAAGGTCAGCGCCGAAGTTTGTATCAAATATTGCCTTGAATCCTATTCTTCTGAAGAAAGCGTATATTTTTTCAGTCAATATTACTCCAGGTTCAAGGCCGAAACCTTCACCTAAAGCTACTCTTACAGCTGGAGCAATCTGCACAACAGGATAGATCGTCTCATCGCGCAGCGTCATCCAAACCTGATTAGCCTGACTGAACTCGACTATAGCGCCTACAGGGCAGTGAGCTGAGCATTGTCCGCATTTTATACATGGGCTTTCAGCAAGCTCAATATCTCCGGCAGGGGCAATTCTTGCCTTGAATCCTCTGTCGAGGAATTCAAGAGCATGAACCTGCTGGATTTCCTGACAAACTTCCACACATCTGCCGCATCCGATACATTTCTGTGAATCAAGGACGACAGCTTTGGTAGAAGTATCACATTTAGATCCCTTCACTATAGGATTATAGGGGACAGATCTAATGCCGAAGTCTTCGGCAAGTTTCTGTAGTTCGCAATTACCGTTTCTTAAGCAAGTTAAGCACAAGAAAGGATGAGTAGAAAGAATGAGTTCAAGTACATTCTTTCTAACTTCGTATAGTTCGCCGTCATGAGTAGTAATATCCATACCGTTTTCGACAAAGGTACAGCAGGCTCTGATGAGTTTTCTATTGTTCTTGATTTTGACTACGCATATTCCGCAATTAGCAGTAGGAGGCAGATCTTCATGTTTGCACAATGTCGGGATTTTGACATGAGCCAGCTTTGAAGCCTCAAGTATTGTCAATTGGGAACTAACATGGTAGTCCTTGTTATTTATTTTTATGTCAACCATTTTATCTGTAGTGTTTTGTGTCATTATATATACTCCTATTAACTGCGTTTAATAGCGCTGAATTTGCATGAGCTAAAACACTCTCCGCACTTAACGCACTTGCTGTTATCTATGGTATGAGGCTTCTTCTTCTCACCCGAAATACACTTAGCAGGACACTTCATGGCGCAAACTCCGCAACCTATGCACTTTTCGTCTATAATAGAATAATGCATTAGGTCTTTGCACTTTCCTGTAAGGCATTTCTTGTTAGTTACATGCTCCATGTATTCGCTTTCAAAATACTGCAAAGCTGACAATACGGGATTTGGCGTAGTCTGTCCGAGAGCGCAAAGTGATGCTTTCTGCATAGCCATACTAATATTGCGAATCTTCTGGATGTCTTTTTTATCTCCGTTTCCTTCGGTAATTTTGCTGATGATATCCAAAAGCTGTTTCCCGCCGATACGGCATGGAGCGCATTTTCCGCAGGATTCGTCCACAGAGAACTGCAAGTAAAATTTATTCACATCTACCATGCAGTCATCTTCATCCATTACAATAAGTCCACCGGAACCCATCATTGAGCCGATTGACTGGAGAGTTTCATAATCAACTGACATATCAAGGAATTTTTCCGGTATTACGCCACCGCCTGGACCGCCTGTCTGAACAGCTTTAAATTTTTTATTATTAAAGACGCCGCCGCTGATGTCATAAACTATTTCCCTTAGAGTCGTACCCATTGGCACTTCTATAAGACCGGGATTTCTAATTTTGCCTGTAACTGCAAAAACTTTAGTTCCTTTTGATCTGCCGACTCCGATTGCAGAGAACCATGCTGATCCCTTTTCAATGATCGGCGCGATATTAGCCCAAGTTTCCACATTATTGATAAATGTAGGCTTCTTCCATAACCCTGACTGGGACGGGAACGGAGGTCTTGGAGTAGGATTGCCGCGCTTCCCTTCGATTGACGCCATAAGCGCAGTTTCTTCACCGCATACAAATGCGCCGGCGCCCCATCTAAGCTCAATATTAAAACTAAAATCTGAACCAAGTATATTTTTGCCGAGCAATCCGTATTTTCTAGCTGCTGCAAGGGCAATTTCAAGACGCTGAATGGCCAGAGGATACTCAGCTCTGATGTAGATAAATCCTTCCGTGCACCCTACGGCAAAGCCACCTATTACCATCCCTTCAATTATCGTATGCGGGTCGCCTTCCAGAACGCTTCTATCCATATATGCGCCAGGATCGCCTTCGTCTGCATTGCATATTACATATTTTTCTGCACCAGGTTCTTTACGAGTCAATTCCCATTTCAAGCCTGTTGAAAATCCTGCTCCACCACGACCTCTTAAGCCTGAATCCTTTACTTCTTTGATGATCTGGTCTGGAGTCATATCAAAGATAGCTTTTTCCATAGCTTTATATCCGCCGCGAGCTATGTATTCATCGATATTTTCAGGATCCAGATATCCTACATTTCTAAGGACTATCTTAAATTGTTTACTGTGGCAGTCTCTTTCCGGCACGGGAGTAATTTTACTTTCATACTCACATGAAAATCTATCAACTTTCTTACCGGCCGAAAGAGCTTCGAAGATCTCACCGAGATCTTCCTGCTCGAAATCTTTATAAATAGTATCGCTGGGAAGTATCCTGATTATCGGTTTTGAACTAGTCAACCCGATGTAGGAACTTCTGTAAATTTCGACTTTATCTCCAAGATCCTTTTCATTTACTTTTTTTACCAGGTAGTTATAAACAGCCTTATTTTTTGACGGATCTGGTTCCCAAACAAAAACATGTTGTTTTTCCATGATTACAGCTCTCCTCAATCTTTAAAAATTTTCTTGCCAATATCATTTGTCGGCATGAAAATCGTATTAAAATTAACTATGCGTTTCTTAGTAAGATGCTCATTCATAATGAGAAGAGCTGTTCTTTCGTCCACATTTCCGTAAAGAATATCCGGCATGCCGTCTATTTTTACAACAAGGTTAGGTTCGCAGAAGCACATCCCGAGACACCCTGTTTTTTTAAGCTTAATATTATCAAGCCCTTTTTCCTTCATTTCAGCTTCGAATAGTTTGTATATTACATCTCCGCCTGCCGCAATGCCGCAGGTACCCATACTTATAACAACCTCGCCCTTATAGGCAGACTTGTAATTACGCCTGAAATTAGCAAGATCTCCTTTCTTCATTTTCTCCATATTACTACCCTCTAAAGTTAAATTGCTTGTCTGTATTCACTTAGAATTTTAGGCAGGTCGCCCTTCTTAAGATTTCCGAATGTCTTGCCGTTGATAAGCATTACCGGAGCAAGACCACAGCACCCTACGCAGCGAACAATCTCAACAGAGAAATTGCCGTCGTCTGTAGAACAATTAACTCCTATTCCAAGCACGCTTTCAAGTTCGGCAATAATATCATTACCGCCCTTGAGATAGCAGGCAGTGCCCATGCATACTGCAATCTGATACTTGCCTGGTTTCTTCAGCTTGAAGATGTGGTAGAAAGTTATGATGCCATATATTTTTGCAAGCGGCAAGTCAATAAGCCTTGACACTTCCATAGCTACAGCTCTGGGTACAAAACCATAAACTTCCTGAACCTTGTGGAGAATCATTATCTCCTTGCCTTTCTTGTTCTTCCATTCTTCGATGAAGTCAAGAAGGCGTGTATCTAGCTGAACATCCTTTTGAGCTTTCATTTATTAGCCTCCAACCTTGTTTTTTATTAGTTATATTGAGCACATTAAGTATGATAAAAACCAAATGCCGCAGTTGCATACTGGCATACGCCTGAGATTTCACTAAAATAATAGAGTAATCAAAGCACAAACTAAATGATAACTATGCAAAACAAAAATTTCTCTATTCGTTTAGCAATAAAAGAAGGATTTAGAGGTTTCGGCAAATGGTGGATACCGCTTTGCTCTGTCTCTCTCGTGATACTTCTAAGTCAATCCTGGCTCCCTAAGCTTGCAATGAAGTATGCTGATCAGGCTAAACTTTTAGCTCCATATTACGAAGCCTTTGGGCGTTTCAAATCAGAAATTTCAAATGTAGATACTGCGGGTCATGCCTTTGCTGATCTAAGGATACAACTAATGGAAATAACAAGGCAGGTCGGAACCTCGTATGATTTTCATCTTTTTGCATGGAAGCTGGTTTTGCTCTTCATTTTCATCTTTATTCTGCTTTGTCTTCTCTACATTGTCACGATACTTCTATCAAAAATGTCCGTTAGCAAAAATCCTGACAAAATAAATTTCAGAGGAACGATGAAGCGTTCGCCTATTATGTCTTTAAGCTATTTAGTGCTCTGCGTCGCTAAAGTCCTGCCTTTCTGCATCTCTTTTCTCTTCCCATTTACATTCTTTATAATAACTCTAAATTCGTCAACAGGCCAAGAATACGGCCTTTATGTCCTTATAGAATGGATGCTTATCCTATTTGTCTCTTTTCTGATTTTTATTTTTGGCATTTACTTTTACATAAAACTTTATTTTACAGGATTTATTATCACTGAAGAATCCGCCAACCCTTTTAAAGCCATTGCTAAAAGCTTTGCCATTACCAGAGGTTTATTTATAAAAGCTGCCGTACTCTTTGTCGTGACTACAATTATTGACCTCGTTTCGCTTATAAGCATAATCGGCTTTATTCCGGCAAACAGCCTCAAATATACGCTCAGAGCCTCAGCATACAGACAGATAATGGAGCTTGAATGAGTTTGAGCTTAACCTACGCATTGCTCCTGACTATCTTCGCAGGACTTATAAACGGCGCATGCATTGCCCCAAAACGATACCTTCGAAATTGGAGTGAAGAGCATGTCTGGTTCTGCTATTATTTTAATTCTATGCTGTTACTCCCGCTGGTCACAATATTCATTTTCTGTCCGAATTTCCTGTTAATTGTTTCAAAGGCTCAGATTCTGCCTATTGCCACTCTTGTGATTGGCGGACTCTTCTTTGGACTTGGTCAGGTGGGCTTTGCTATGGCATTCAAACACTTAGGCTTCAGCATAAATTTTGTAATAACTATATCAATCGGGACAGCTTTTACTGCGCTCATAGGTCTGATTGCATCGCCAAAATTGATACTATCACTTTACGGCCTTCTGCAGTTTGCCGGAGCTGCAGTTTTTATTTTAGCAGTAATGCTCGGGGGGCTTGCAGGAATAACTCGCGACAATGCTAAAAAGTCCTTTGAATCAAAAGCTTCGAATGCTGTGACAAATGTGAAACTAGGAGTTTTTCTCTCAATCATTGGCGGAATAGGCTCAGCTTTTGAGGGTTCAGCCTTCGTAATAGCAAATCCCTATATTGCAGACATCGCTATGAAGTCAGGGTACAAAGATCCTGCTTCGGACTTCTTTTCATGGATAATAATTTTTATGTCCTCCTCAATTCCTCCATTGCTATATTTTGCCGGTCTTATGGTCAAGAATGGAACTCTCCAATCCTTTTGGAATTCGAGCAAAAATTACTATTTCCCTATAACAATAGTAATGGGACTAGGAGCGTGGGCCTCAGTTCTGGTCTTCAGCTTCGCTTCATCATTGGTAGGTGGAGAACTCGCTCCGACTATTGTCTGGCCGATGTTTATGGTTTTTATCATCCTCACATCCAATATGGTGGGATTTATATCCGGCGAATGGAAAGACGCTCCCAAAAGCGCTTATGTCAAAATCTATTCGAGTATAGCAACTTTTATAATCGCTATTGTAGTATTCTCCTGCAGCGCCATTTTTAAATAGATTAGCAAATCGTGACCTCTTGAAAACTTCTCTAATTGCATAATAATCACTAATTATAGCCAACTCATCAAAAATAAAGGATTTATCAATATGATTAAGAAAAGCATCGCCGTTCTGGCATTCTTGTTATCCCTCTCTTACCTTGCCAATCAGGGCGTTAATACCAATCCAAACTTCAACCAGATGCAGGACAACGATCAGCCCCAATCCCAAAATCAGCCTATGGGCAACAACTTTGCGCCCCCTGGAGATGAATCTTCTAATAACTCTCAATTCGGAGGAGAAACACAAGCCGTCAATACGGAACAGAGCAAAACAGTTCAGCAAAGCGATACAGTTTTCGACATAAAGACAACACATGGTTCAGTCATGATTAAGAAACTTCCTCCTAAACCACAAGTTAATACAGTCAAAGCTACCGTTGACACACAGAAAGAGTCAGATTCCAAACTAACTCAACCTAAAACCACAAACTAATACAAATTAGCCGTCAAATGGGAAATTTGCATCAAACATCACCTGGAGGGACGAGCTTTGTCTCGTCGGATTAATTCCGGTCACGACGAAGCGTGACCCTCCATTTATTGAATACAATTTACTATAAACCACAATCCTGAGAAATTTAAATTATGTTAATCGAATCCAATCCAAACAAAGAAGCCTCTTCCTTAAATAAAAACCTAATCATCTCCTTATTGCTGGTCGTCATTTTCGCTGCAGGCCTTCTTGTCGGATACCTGCCGTCATATTTAAGTAACAAAAAATACCTGAAAAATCAGACCGAATTAAACCAATGCGTACAGGATGCTATTAAGTTCTATTGGAACGGCGGAGACATAAAGAAAGCAGAGAATGAAATATTCAAAGGAATAACGCTCAGAGGAAATCTTGATGCAGTAGAAATCCTCTTTGCTAAAGCTGTAGAGCTGGCTCCGAAAAGAGTTGACCTCAAGTACGACCTTGCTTCGACTCAAATTCTAAAAGGTGAATACGACAAGGCTTTAGTTATCTATAAAGATATTGTCAACTCCGATCCTTACGCATTCAATGCAGGAATACTCTACGGCGTATATGCAAAAGCTTTGGGGCAGAATGATATTTATGAACTTGAATTAAGCGATTTAGGAAAGGCTTTCCCCGAAAACACCGAGAAATATCTCAAGATAATCCTGACGGCAGACAACATCATAAAATCAAAACTCAATATCAAAGCCGAGAAATACCCGTACAAAAATGGCGCCATAGTAATTCTAGGTTACGCTCTCGATGATAAAGGCAATCCACAACCAACGCTTATCGAAAGGCTCAAACAAGGTTTGGCTCTTTTTCGATTCAACAGAACATCGAAGATTATTGTAACAGGTGGAATGGCGCACGGCGGAATTACAGAATCTTTCGTAATGAAGCAGTGGCTTGTCAGCAACGGCGTTCCTGAAAGCTCTATCATACTAGAAGACCAGTCCAAAGACACCGTAGGCAATGCCATCAATTCGGCTCAGATTCTTAAAGATAACAATATCGAAAATGCCACGATAGTCAGCAGTGCAAGCCATATCAGGAGAGCGCTTGCGCTCTTCAATCAGGCGTGTATCCAAAGCGGAGCTGCGATTAACTTCAATAACCTTGTCTATCTTGATTATCCTTCCATAGAAGAAGCATCTGAAATAAACAGTAAGGAATTATCTATAATCTACAGGGATCTTCTCAGGACTTCCGGAATCTGGGCTTACCCTTGTATCCAAAATTAATGCGGATTTTATATTGCGCACACAGATGAAGGTTATCAACTATTCACTTTTATTTTTTGGCATGGAAAAACAAAAGACCGAGCCTTCTCCAATTTTAGATTCAGCCCATATCTTCCCGCCGTGTGCTTCAACAATAGTTTTTGAAATAGATAATCCCAAGCCTGAAGAGCCTTTTTTATGGTTCCTGGCGTTGCCAAGCTGATGAAAAGGCACAAAAAGCGTGGATATATCTTTTTGTGCTATACCTATGCCTTCATCTCTAACTGAGACTACAACTTCATTTTTAAGTGATTCTGTAGAGATTGTTATGCCGCCTTTGTCCGTGAACTTGACGGCATTGCTTACTAAATTGACTAATACCTGGATAAGCTTATCCCTGTCGAAAGGTATTAAAGGCATAGACTCGTCCAGGTGTAGATTAAAGTATATATTTTTCTCATTAGCCAATCTAATCATTGAGGATTTTATTTCCTCCACCAGATTGTTTATATTGTAACTATGAATATCAAGGGAAACCGTACCGCTGGTAAGCTTTTGTAAATCCAAAGTATTATTAATAAGCCTTGTCAGCCTTTCTATACTAGTTCTTGATAAAGTTAAAATTTCCAACTGTTTAGCATTAAGATTGTCTGTGGGTTCATCAAAAATATAATCCAAACCCATCAGCATGGCGCCAATAGGAGATCTCAGCTCATGGGACACCATTGAAATAAAATCAGACTTGGTTTTAATCAGAACGCGTTCCAACTCTTGTGCCTTCTTGCGCTCTGTGATGTCATCAATGATATGAACTGCACCGGTCAGATTGCCATCATCATCAAAAGTCGGATCCACTGTAACTTGAAAGGACTTGTCCCCAACTTGCAGAACCCGAACTTTAGTATGAGAATCCTTTTTCATTTCAATAAGAGGACACCCGGAAATCGGTCCTGTAGCGCCATGAACTATCTCCCAACAGTGATGTCCTATAATTGCAGATCTTGTTTTGCCTAGAAATAGTTCTGTTGACTTATTGCATTGCAGAATTATAGATTCATGATTCAAAATAAAAATAGCGCTGGTAACTGAATCAAAGGTTTTCTGCCAGTCCCTTGCCAGGGATGCAATTTTATCCTCAGCCTTCTTGCGCTCGGTGATGTCGCGCCATAGGCAATGCAGGATATTCTTTCCTTTCATAATTATAGGCGTAAGTGATACTTCTACAGGAAAATCTTCCCCATTGGCTTTTCGATGCACCCATTCAAATCTATGAAATCCTCTTGCAAATGCAAATTCAGTCATTTGATTGGCTTTCTCAAATGATGCTCTGCCATCTGGCTGAACAGGCGGAGAAAGTTTAGACGGGTGGGCTTGGAGAAAATCGGCTTTTTTAGCATAGCCAAGCATACTGACCGTAGCTTCATTGCAGTCCACAAATGTTAGACCATCAACAAATAAAAGAGCATCATGAGAAGAATACATAATATTAATTAAGTTATTCTCAGCATCTAGGAGTCTCTGTTCTATTTTCTTGCGCTCGGTGATGTCGTGGGCCGCAGCAAAAACGCCAAGAACTTCGCCTTGCTCATTTCGATAGACAGAAGCGTTATAGAGTACATCGGTAATCGTACCTGACGCGTGACAAATGGCAAGGGGATAGTCAATTACTTTACCGTGTTCAAATGCTTTAAGATATACGGCACTAGCCCTTTCCGGTTCGGAGAAGTAATCCATAAAATCCGTACCGATAAGTTTTTCCCGGCTGAGACCTGTAACCTTCTCGGTGGCTGCATTTACATCGGTGATTTTTCCCTCTGCGCTGATTGTGGCTAATGAGTTAAGACTGGTTTCTAATAGACTGCGTCTATAAAAACTGATTTCCCTTTCTTTTTCCCTTTCTTTGCGCTCGCTAATATCCTCAATGGCAAGAAGAATCAACTGCGTTTCAGGAATTAGCCTGGCATTTAAAAGCATTGCTTTTTTGCCGATGCTTTCAAAGCTATGCTCTATTTCATAATCGTAAAAGCTGGATTTGTTGGGAAGGATGTCTTCAAGGAGATGTTGCAATTTGGTGATATTCCACTGACCATTTCCCAGATCGTAAATTAGCAGACCAATGGTTTGCTTAGGATTAACTTTAAAAGCCTCATAAAAGGATTTATTGGCAGAGATTACTCTAAGGTCAAAATCAAGGACTATTAAGGATTCTCTTACTGTCTCTATGATATTTTCAGCAAAAATAAGAGCTTCATCTAGAGTTTGGAGTCTTATCTTAGGAGTATTACTCAACTATTTACCTCATTATATTTATCTATCTGAACATAAAATACTTTAATACTATCTTGTATAGTCTTTATTATGGTGATTACAATGATTTATTCGCTTATCTTCAGCTATTCGCTTTTTCTACGATTATACCCGAACGGATGATTAATGCGCAAAAAGATTTTTAGTTCAATCAGAGACTTTGCTCTTTAAGATGGAAGGCATAACTGTTTTAATGTATAAGCAGAAACGATTCACGATCTTACATATTAACTAAGGATTTAGTATTATGAAAAGAAGTTATATTTCGTTGCTTCTCCCTTGCCTGGCTCTTATATGTCCTTCCTGTTCATCCCAAAAGTCAGGTTATTCAGACGATATTCTATACTCCGATAATTACTCCGCCAGCAATATTAAAGCTGTTTCTGCTCTTCCCCAGAGCGGAAAAATCCTATCGTTAAATGATGCAACCAGAATTGCTTTGGCAAACAATCCAAACATCCAAATCGCAGAACTCAAAACAATTACTGCCTCTGCTCAGTATTACGGCAGTATATTAGCCAATACTCCGGCTGTAACAGCCACAGGAGGCGTTTATAAAAACTCTCCTAATACACCGATTAATAATCAGTTAAATCCCCAAACTGGCGGGGCTATTACTACAAGCATGACTCTCTGGAACGGTCTGCAAAGTCAGATGAATATTCTTTCGGCAAAAGCTCAAACTATCTCGGCAGACGAAATGAGCCTTAACACAAGAAGGCTTCTAACATTGCAACTCGCGGTCGTTTACAATGCCATACTCATGGACAAGGCAAATATTAAAATCCAAAGAGAAAACATGACCTTTTATCAGCAACAACTCCAGAAGCTCCAATCAAAACCCAATCCTGGCAAATCAGCAATGAGCGATGCTCTGCAGTTTAAGACGAATATTGATTTGGCTCAATCAGCTGTCGTCAAAAGCATTGAGAATTTCAATAACAATAAATGCGCCCTTGCCGTACTAATGGGTTTGCCTTCTGCTCAACTGCCTGCAAATACACTGTTCCCTGAAATTGAAATCACAAAAGATGCACAAAAAGCTCTTGGCGTTGATTATTACCTGGATATGGCTGTCAACCAAAGACCTGACCTCAAAGCTTCAAAAGAAAACTTAAAGGCCTCTAACTACAACCTATATTCAAGCTATGGCCAACTCTCCCCTACAGTGGGCGCAGGCGTGGTCGCAGGAAATCAAAATATAGCCACAAATGCCACTGGGGCTAATGCTACAGTCAATCTCAATCCAGCCTCTTCTATTACCAATATCCGCACAGCCCAGACTCAGAAGGATTCAGCCAATGAAGAGCTAGTTGGTACATGGATACAAGCCGCAAGCGATGTAAGAACTTCATATAATCAGTTAGCCGCATGCGCCGCCACGGAGAAAATCCTGAAAGACCAATGCGCTTTGGGTTTGCAGGCCCGCAATATCGTAGCTCAGGAATACGACAATGGCAAAGTTACTGTTAGCAGAGTTATCGAGACCCAGAATGAGTTAATAAAGGCTGAAAGAGAGCATCTTCAATCAATCGCAGACATAAGTAATTATCAAACTCAGCTTGATGCGGCAACAGGAATAGAGATGAAATGATGGGGGAACTTTAGATTTTAGAAGTAAGATTACTGATTAAAAAACGAAATTATAAATCTAAAATTCGATTTTTATGACATATTACGAGAAGAATATTGATAAATATTAAGGCTATTGGAATTTTTAATCATGTCATATTATAATATATTCCACTAACATTAAGTGGAACAAATAGGATTATAAATGATAAACCTAAATAAAGAATTACTTCATGCCTCTCTAAAGCTTTTGAACGAAAGACTGGAAATAAACAATTCTGCTCCAATTAAAATAGTTGTGTGCGGAGGCTCTGCGCTAATAGCCTCTAACCTAATAAGTCGGACGACCAAGGATGTTGATATTGTGGCATTGATTGATGACAATGATCATTTAGTCGAACCTGTTCCACTCCCATTGACATTATTAAAAGCGGCAAAACAGGTTGCTAATACATTAGACCTACCAGAAAATTGGCTAAATAATGGACCAAGCAGCGGTGCTGGAGGAATTTTCCAGATGGGGCTGCCTGAAGGATTTGCTGAAAGATTAACCAAAGTCCATTACGGAACAAAGCTTACTGTTTTCTTTATTGGAAGAACTGATCAAATCTATTTTAAGCTCTGGGCAGCTGTGGATCAAATGGGCAGTTATCACGCAGATGACCTTTTGAACCTATCCCCTACGGACAACGAACTCCTAAATGCATCAAAGTGGACTATGTCATTAGATATATCTGATGGCTATCGTCAAATGCTTATTAAATTTCTTATTGGAGTAAGACATGAAAGAGTTGCTGATAAATTTTAGAAATAACTTACTGGAATTGATCCTGGCTCATTTGTGGAATCAATGGTCAACTCTTGGCGTAAGTGGATATTCGGAAGGAAAGAAGACTTTTATCATTGATCCTGAAGCTTTGTTAGTTTTTACAGCTTCTATTGGCAAGTATGATGGGCGGCTTTTTGATGAAGTCCTGGATTGGACTTTAAAAAACAATCAACTTATCAATATTCAGCGTATTAAGACTATTCTCAATGCATATCCATTTCCTAGTGCTTCGGTATTAAGTGCTATTGCAGAAAAACTTTTGTATTTAAAGGCAGGCAACAGCAAATGGAGATTGCTTTCTACATTATATGCAAAGAATGATAGTGAGCCTCTATTTTATTCAAAAACACATATCCCCTTACCTCTTGATGAGAACAAACTCGATGAATCTTTCTTAAAACATGGCTATAAGCGGTCTATTTTAAAATTAAGAGGGAACACAGTTAATTTTAATCCAGCTACTCCTAACTCATTGCTGTTAAAGTTGAGATCAATGTTCGGATTAAATGTCAGATGCGAAATTCTGAGTTTTCTTATTGATGGAAGATGTGAACATCCAAGTGAAATTTCCAAACACATATTCTACTCACAGAAAACAGTCCAGGATGCTCTAGTAGCAATGGCATCGACTGACACAGTCGTTGTTATGAAAAAGGGCAGAGAGAAAAAATACTCACTTTGTTTAGATAAATGGAAGCCTTTATTGTCTGCAGACAACCCTATATGGCACAATTGGGTTCCACTTTATTTTGCCATTGAAAACATTTACTTAACAATTAATAGACTTCTAGAAATGAATCTCTCAGAGCTGGCTTTTATTTCAGAAATAAGAGAACTTTCTTTGTCAACTAAGCCCATTTTAGAAAAAGCTTCGTACACTATTGGTGAACTTGAATTCTGCCCTAACAAGGACTTTTTCTACATGTTTTCAGAAAAGATAATCAATATACTAAAAGGCTTAAATTAAAAGATCTCAAATCTTTCTAAGCCCGATTTACATATCTACCTTGGTTGTGACACCGTGCAGTTCTGATGCCGGGAGATTATAGAACTTAACATAGGATGGAAGAAGCATTTTCATTATTGCGAAGGCTTTCCAAATCGGGTTGCTGGAATAAATATCTTCTATTCCGTAGAAAATAACTTTTTCCTTAATCCAAGCAGTTCTAAATATCTTTTCAACATCTTCAATTTCCATATAACCCATCTTGATTTCAAAAACTCTCAGACCATTTGAGAGCGGTTCTTTAAACCCATACGAGACGCCCCACGGCCCTGCTTTTCTTATAATCGAAACAAATACATTATCCTCGTAAATGATCTGATTCTTTATCATCGTATGAAGGATGTAAGGAGGAATGACTTTCTCGTCTCTAATGAGAAATATCGCTGTGCCCTTTATTTTTACCAGATCTCTGTACGCTTCATTGTAGCATAGCAGAAATCGGTCAAGTGGAATGGGATTCATAAGTATGAAAAGCCTCTTCTGCCCCTGCATATAAATTACAATTATTGCCAAGGGGATACATGCAAGAAGTATTGACCAATAGCCGCCATAAGGGATTTTCAGCATCGTGGAAGCAAAAAAGAGACCGACTATGCAAGTAACAAATAAAGTGCAGAGCAATTTTATTATTTGCTTCCTTATGAAGAAAATCATAGCCATCATGATGCCTGCAAGGAACATTGCTCCCGTTACAGCCAGACCATAGGCCGCCGCAAGGCTTGCCGAACTTTTGAATTCAAGCATCACCACAACGATAAAAAAGAGAAGGAACCAGTTAACTGAAGAAATATAAATCTGCCCCTTAATTTTTGCAGAAGTAAAATCTATTCTCATCAATGGCATTATTCTTAAGTTTATTGCCTGATAAACTATTGAGAATATGCCTGTTATCATTGCCTGAGATGCTATGACAGTAGCCATTATGCTAAGTATCAGGAATGGGATAAATAAAAACGGAGTCTGGTGAAAAACCATACCAAAGAGGAGATTAGTAGTTGAATGATTTTGAATCATATAAGCGCCCTGTCCCATATAGTTAACCAGGAGCGCTACAAGCACAAAGCTCCATGCCACAGTAATAGGTTTCCTTCCGAGATGCCCCATATCAGCATAAAGGGCCTCGCCGCCAGTCGCGCAAAGTATGACTTCGGATAATGTGAAAAAACCTAAAAATCCATGATTAAAAAGAAAATCTATTCCATACCAAGGGTTAAAACATTTTAAAACCCATGGAACCTGAACAAGATAGATAAGTCCGTAAATAAATAATGCCAGGAACCATATCATCATTATCGGAGAAAATGCCTTCGCTACTTTATCTGTGCCTTTTCTTTGATATGACAACAGAACAATTGCTATAACTGAAGCTAATAAGATCAGCGCGCTTTCATGTATATTCGCAGCTCCAGGGATGAGCTTTATACCTTCTACCGCACTGAGGATAGAGATAGCTGGAGTTATAATCCCATCGCCTATCATTAAGGAAATCCCGATATAAGCCAGAAACGACACAAATGTCAGCGTTCTTCCCTTCTTGATGTAGGATGACAATATGTCCAGCAGCACTACTATTCCTCCCTCTCCTCTTCTGCTTAGGCTCATGGCGAGCCAGACATATTTTATCGTAACAACAGTGAAAAGTGTCCAGATAATCAACGAGAGAATAGATACTACATTATCCACAGTGGGCTTGAGGAGGATAAAAATTACGGTCAGAGTGTAAATAGGGCTTGTCCCAATGTCCCCAAAGACAACACCCAAGGACTTAAATGCGCCACTAAATAAAGATTCGTCCTTATGAGCTTGTACTGTCAAAATAAATCCTCTTTTGGATTAAAACTACACTTTTTTACGAAAAACAAATATTCCATGGTTACATAGATGGAAAACTCAAGGGAAAAATCATCTCTTGATATACGCCTTCCCTGAAATAGATGTAAATCTGAAAAGGGTACAAAAGGTAATTATCATTAGATAAATAAGTTTTTCAAGGCACAAATTGAATATGAAGTTTTTACTTTGTCTTTAAAAAGGCATTCAAGCATGAACTCCTCTGCCCATTCTCCAAATAGCGTATTGCTTCACAAAACTTTCTGACGGGCCTTTGCGAATCTCATCGAGATATATTTCAAACTCGTTTATAGTAGAAATTTTGGATGCTTTTGACTTCAATTCTCCGCCATAACCTCTTCCCTTAAGATAGTCAAGAATAATTTTTCTCGCAAACCTCATTCCGAACCTTTCGCCATGATGCAAAACTACATCTGATATATGCTTATGCATCTCATCAATAAATTTGTCTATTTCGACCAACCCATCTCTGTTCCCTTTAAGTTCGTCAAAAATCCATGGATTACCCATCGCTCCCCGGGCAACCATTACAACAGAGCATCCCGAGTCTTTTCTGAGCGCATCGTAGGATTCCTTATTAAATACTCCGCCATTTGCTATTACCTGAATCTTTAAGTTTTCTCTGACAGCAGCAATGATCTGAGCATGACACGGCCCTGAGTATATAGCCTCGTAAAGTCTGCCGTGAATAGTTAATGCCTGAATGCCGGCTGACTCAAGTTGCTTTGCAAGATAAATTGTGCTTTCAGGACAAATTTTATCCTGGATTCTAATTTTAGCAGTAACTGGAACCTTCGACTTCTGAACCATCGTATCAATTATGCTCACAGCGAGGTCTATTTCTTTGGCAAGCCCAGCTCCTTTGCCTCTCTTGGCTACTTTAGGTGTCGGACACCCCATATTAAGGTCAAGAACATCGAAGTTATGCTCATTAACAACCTCAACAGCCTTGATCATCTCATCAATTTTTCTGCCGACCAGCTGAACGCCAAGCCACTTCTCGCTATCGTCTCTCCTAAGGAATTTCGCGCTTCGTTTAGTGGAGTGAACCAATGATGAGACATCTACCATCTCTGTAAAAGCATATATACAGCCATGTCTTCTGGCAGACAATCTATAGGGAACATCAGTGTAACCTGCAAGCGGCGCAAGAATTACGGCATCATCTGGATAAAGAGTCATCTTTTATTAAAACCTTAATTTTCTGTTGTAAATATACCCTAAAGAGCTGAGTGAGAAAGTTTATAAATATACAGTTTTTGCATTTTTAACTTTAAATGCGATATTCTTAGTAACAACAATTGTTACATAAATTCTTATGAAAAGCATTAAATATTTTATTTTATTCCTTTTTCCCGTTCTGCTTCTTGCTTCGGGAAACCTTCTAGGGGCAATACTTCCTGCCGATGAGGCATTCAAGCTAACTGCCCAAAGACTGAACAATTCGACTATTCAGGCTCAATGGGATATTGCCGAGGGTTACCATCTATACAAAAGCGAAATCTCAATTTCTCTCGACCGCAATAATGGAACAGTTCTGGGTCAAATCACCCTTCCGAAAGGAATTCCCGAACACAGCCATGTTCTAGGAGATTATGAAGTTTACAAAAAAAAACTTATAATAGATATTCCTATAGTAAAATGGGGCAAAAACAACACTGAGCTTGTCTTCAATTATCAGGGCTGCAAAGAGTCATCGGCGTGTTATCCGCCTGTAACAAAAGTTCTTTCAATCGCCCCCCCAATAGCAACTATCAAAGAGTCAATCTCCTCTCCGACTCTGTCATCGACACAAAACTTGCTTGCAAGCGGCAATATTCTTCTCATTCTTACAAGTTTCTTTGTCTTCGGAGTTTTTCTTTCGCTAACACCTTGCGTGCTTCCAATGATACCAATACTTGTCGGCATCATTATGGGGCAAAAGGATATAAAACCATTCAAGGCATTTACGCTGTCAATCTTATATGTTCTCGGCGTGGCTGTTACATACACTTTGGCAGGAATCATTACTGCAATGCTCGGAAATAGCGTTCAGGCTATTCTCCAGAATTTCTGGGTAATTCTTGTATGCAGTCTGATTTTCGTACTCCTCTCATTGAGTTTGTTTGGTTTGTACGAACTTCAATTGCCGTCCTCCCTGATGAACAACCTCAACAAAGCTTCCCAAAAGACTCAAAAAGGCACTTATATCGGAGTCTTTCTGATGGGAGCTATAAGCAGTCTGATTGTGTCTCCATGCGTAAGCGCTCCACTTGCAGGAGCACTCATATATATAGCTTCAACAGGCAATATCTTTCTTGGCGGAAGCGCCCTATTCTTTCTTTCTCTCGGAATGGGTGTACTTCTTGTGATCGCCGGAATAACCGGAGGAAAACTCTTTCTCAAAACCGGAATGTGGATGGTTTCAATTCGCTATTTTCTCGGTATATTGATGCTGGCAATGGCTATATGGCTTATCTCCAGAGTCATCCCGGAATCTGTGACCAATACCTTATGGGCGATACTTTTAATAGGAGTTGGTTACTACGCTGGAGCATTTGAACCTCACAAAGGCGACACAGCTTGGATTAGATTCAGAAAATTTATTGCTTTTCTCTTCCTTCTTTGTGGAATACTCTTTGCTGTCTTTGCACTTACAGGACATATACGATCTATTCCGTCTTCCGTTCCGCAAACCTCTGTAATCTCGTATGATGACTCTCTCTTCAATGTCGTCACCAATACATCGGAACTGCAACGCCTTATCGATAAAGCTATTAAAGAGCAGACACCTGTATTCATCGACTATTACGCAGACTGGTGTACTGCATGCAAGGAAATGGACGGAACGACTTTTAAGAATCTGGATGTCAGACACGCCCTTAAGTCCTTCATTGCAATAAGAGCAGATATCACAAAGAGCGACTCAGACTCTGTAAAACTAAGGGAAAAATATAAAGTCTTTGCGCCGCCATATTTCATTTTCCTGGACAATAAAGGAAATCTTCTTCCTGATTCAGCAATAGCCGGATTTGTAAGTGCTGATGACCTTTTGGGACAACTAAATATAATTAGTTCACTGTACGCTCAAAATTAATCTTCACAAAACAAGAGGGACTTATGCTAAATAAAATCTTAATCACTATCTCACTCCTATTTATGCTAATTACACTCAATGCCGAGAATCCGAAAACCCCTGACCTAGAGAAGAATAAAGAACTTCTTGGCAAACTCTATCAAACCCAATATGAAACCTTCATAGGCAATAAAGACGCAAAAGTCGTCATCTTTGATTTTTCTGATTACAACTGCTCTGACTGCAAGGAAATAGCCCCTGCTCTGGAAGAATTAGTCAAAAACCATAATGACCTTAAAATCGTATTTGTAGATTATCCGATACTCAGATCACCTGCCATGTATGCCGCCCAAGCCTGCATTGCCGCTCTCAATCAGGGCAAATACCTTCAGCTCCACAATGCCTTTATGACTCGCGAAGGCAGACTTGCCTCTGAAGATGAGATTAACGCTATTGCAGAGAAAGCCAAAGTTGATCTCTCAAAAGCCAAAACAGATGACTCAATCAAAGCTTATCTTTTTAAAAACCTCGAACTCGGACATAAACTCGGCATCACCAATGTTCCTACTCTCTTTATCGGCAATACAAGCGAACCTCACAACACGACAGTAATAGTAGAGCCGAAGCCCGAAGAGCTTAATCCTCTTGTAAATAAATACTTGAAACAATAAAACCTAAAAGAATATGTCCTGCAAACACTCGCACAAACACGATCACCATCATGATGCACATAATGAAGAGATGGAACACAATCATAATCACGAAGGCCATAATCATTCCCATATAGATGAAAGTACACCTACTCTCAAAGTAGCATTCACGATCATCCTCAACCTTATAATAGGTATCGCTGAAGTCATCGGCGGTCTCATATCAGGAAGTTTGTCGCTCATTTCCGATGCTCTTCACAATTTCTCAGATGCCGTGGCGATCATCATCTCCTATATTGCCATTAGAATAAGTAAAATATCTCAGACTGAGGGTTTTACATTCGGCTTCAAACGCGCTGAAATCCTTGCAGCCCTGATCAATGCCTCTGCTCTCCTGGTCATAAGTTTCTTCCTTATCTGGGAAGCTATAGCCAGATTCTATCATCCGAATGCCATCGGCGCCAAAGTAATGTTCATTGTGGCTCTCATCGGACTTGTGGCTAATATTATCGGAGCATTACTGCTAAGACCTGAGTCCAAGAATAGCCTAAATCTGAAATCAGCTTATCTGCACCTTTTCAGCGACGCCGTCACAAGCGTGGCTGTGCTTCTCGGCGCTGTCTGCATCCATTATTGGGGTATCCATTGGCTTGACCCGCTTCTAACCATCGCCATATCCATTTACATCATTGTCGAGTCATTCAAAATTCTAAAAAATACTCTCATTATTCTGATGATGGGAAAACCTGACAGCATCTCGCTTACTGACATTAAAGATGCTCTCGAAAAACTGCCTGAAATTTCAAATATCCATCACTGCCATCTCTGGATGCTGACTGACAAACTCATCCATTTTGAAGCTCATATAAATGTTAACGATATAACTAATTTAGATACTGACAAACTTCTCCATACCGCAGAGAAAATCCTGAAGGAGAAATTCGGTATCAATCACACCACACTTCAGATAGAAACCGCAAAATGCGAATCAAAGGAAATATTAGATGACTAAGCCCCACCAGAAGAAAAAACCCGAACTTCTTGCTCCAGCCGGAAGTCTTGCCGCAGGAATAACAGCTATTGACTATGGCGCCGATGCTGTTTACGGCGGTCTGGCAAAATTCAATGCCAGAGAAAGGACTGAAAACTTCACTCTCGAAGAGATGTCCAAAATGATAGCCTACGCTCATAAATTCTCAAAGAAGGTCTATCTGACTTTCAATACTCTGATCAAGGAATCCGAACTCGAGGAAGCCGCAAGCAGTCTATTTGAAGTATCAAAACTTAAACCCGATGCAATAATAGTTCAGGATCTTGGCATCATCCATTTGATAAAAAACTATTTCCCGTCACTGCCTCTTCATGCCTCGACTCAGATGGGTATCCACAATAGCGCGGGCGTTAATTTTGCTAGAAAACTCGGCATAAAACGAGTCATTCTCGAAAGACAGATCACCCTTGACGAAATACAGGAAATCAAGAAAAATTCACCGGTCGAACTCGAAGTATTTATTCACGGCGCCCTTTGCTGTTCCATTTCAGGAAGCTGCATTTTCTCATCATGGACCGGCGGGTACAGCGGCAATAGAGGCAAATGCAAACAACCCTGCAGAAAGCCTTATACTTCAGAAGATGGAGTTACAAACTATACACTATCCACCAAGGATTTATGCTCCATAGACACAATCTCGGCATATAAGCAATTAGGAATAACCTCGCTTAAGATTGAAGGCCGGCTAAGAAAACCCGACTACATAAAAACAGTCGTTTCAGCCTACAGAGCAGTCCTTGATTCCGACGCTCCTTCGGTTCTCTCCACTTCCAGGCAAACCCTTCAGGGCGCATTGGGCAGGAAATGGACTGAAGGCTTCACTAATAGAGATTCCTTTAAGGATATGGTCGAACCAAATGCTCTCGGAATCACAGGTAAAGAGTGCGGCAGAGTGATCGAACCCAAGAATGGCGGCTTCAGGGCATTAATAACAAGTTTCATCCACATTGGCGACAGGGTAAGAGTTCAACCTCTTAGCGGAGAAGAAGGCGAAGCATTTACAGTAACAGAAATATTTGTCAATAATGATGTTGCGAAGAGATGCACCAAAGGGCATTATTGTTTTATAAAAACTAAAAAAGAAATCCCTCCTAATGGTATAATTTACAAAATCGGAGAAAGCGGCGGCGATATGGTCTCAGCTATAACGCATCTTCCTGCCCTTAAGCATAAAGTCAATCTGGCAATTTCAGTAACAAAGACAGGGTTGCAAGTCAAAGTCCTAAACTTTGAACATCTCAACTGGTCTGATGCCGAACCTATTTCGGAAGCTAAGAACCAGCCGATTAACAAAGAAACTATATCTGAAGCATTTACCTCCGCAAAATCAGACATCTTTGAAACAGACAAAATAGAAGTTTCTATTGATGGTAAATATTTCATCCCGTCAAGCGTGTTAAAACAGAAGAGAAGAGATTTCTGGGATTGGCTTATTCCGAGACTAGATGAGTCTTTCTTCTTTATGGAATCAATAAAAGGTATAGCGAACTTTAAAAATGACTATGATAGCGCAAAGCAGTCCGAAAAGAATGAAATGATCCCGCCTCACAAAACAGTCCTTCTTCCGGAAACTTCTCAATCTCCGATAGAAGGAGCAATAATTTCCAATACGCTTGATGATTTTGACGCAAAAACACAGGAAGTAATACTTCCAGAATACTGTTTCGAGCATGACCTTCAAAGAATCGAACGCAAAATCAGGATCGCCATCGAAAAAGGTATTAAGAACTTCAGAGTCACATCACTCTACCAATTCGAAATGCTCTTAAAATATAAGGGACTGAATATCTCGACATCTTATCCTCTGCCGACAGTTAATTCTCTGGCAGTAAAAGAAATAAAGAACTCAGCTGTAAGAGCTAACTTTAGCCTGAAAACTGTTCAGGCATGGATTGAATTGGAGAAGGAAGAAATACTAAAGTTCGGCGCGAAAAGTTCGGCACTCGTAGAAATCTACAAGTACGGAAGACCGATTCTATTTGTCACAAGGGCATATTTATCGGCCAAGGGACTCATCAAAGACAAAAAAGATGTTGGTTTTTTCATTAAGAAAGATTCAAAAAGCGGCCTTTGTTACCTCTACGGAGAAAAAGTTCTCAGTATAGACGGGTTTGAAGAATTTTCAGCCTTTTACGATCTTCTGAATGCGCAAATGGACGAACCCAATACCCATTCCTTCAACCTCAACTACACACTCTTATAAACGCAATAGCCAATAACACGGGCGATGATGCCCGTGCTATCTGATGTTGTTAATGCGGTAGAGTTCGTTGATTTTGTAGAGGATTTTTCGGGCGTAATTCGGATCGCTTGCCCATCTACCCTTCCCTAACTGGGAGACATAGACTGCCGAACCTCTCTTAACTTCATAAAATCTAGGGTCTATTAGTTTGCCGTTGAGTTTGCTTTTAGTCGCATATGCTTTTAGGTGTTGTACTTGAGCCCTGACACCATCATTGATAGTTTTAAAGGCCGCACCTTTAGCTCCATCATCTGTAGCGCCTATTCCTGCAAAGTTGTTTTGTGACTGTTTAACCTGATTGCCAAACCGTAGAAAATTAGTTTCCAGACACATCTGAGAGAAAGACACATCTGAGTTAACTCCTTCTGCTCTAGATTCCTGCAAATAAGCATTGGTTAAATTATCAAGATAAGTCTTATTAACTTTAGGATTATTCTTCAGAAAGAAGTTTTCAAGTTGAGCGAAATTAGCTTTCCCCTGACCTATAATCGGCATATCCGTGACAATAGCCGATGATTCTGAGACGGGCGTCATCTGTTCCTCCTGCGTAGATTGGCAGGAAGTAAGATAGACAGAAGTAATGATACAAAAAGCTTTCAGAAAGATAAGACGATTTTGACGAAGCAAAGTCATCCAATTCAACAATTTAGTTTTCAGGTTCACTATCATGTTAATCAAATAAGAAACGCTAAATTTGGATATTTCTCAGTTACTGAGTCTGCTAATTCATCACAATCGCTGAGGAATGAAAAATCCTCAAATTCAAATCCAGGAGCCACAGTACAGCCGACCAGGCTATACTCGCCTGTCGAGACAGCGCCCTGCCAATGGTTGGGTTTCACGGCATACTTAAAATTTAATCCTTTCCCAAGCTCTATAATATCAAGAGTTTCAAAGTCCTCTGACAAGTCATACAAAAATAGCGGAGCCCCCGAATAAAAGTGCCATATTTCAGCTTGATTCACCTTATGCAGTCGGCTTTTTTCCCCTTGAGACAGCAGAAAATAAATATCGGTTAAAGCGCTTCTGGTTCTTCCTGAATTATCATTTAGTAAAACGGTGGCAGCATCTTTAAAAGTTTGACGGTAGTGTCCGCCCTCAGGGTGAGGTTTCAAATTAAGTTTTTCAATAACAAGTTGTGAATTCAAACTACTCATAAGTATCCTCTCTCTATTGTAAAATTTTTCGCCTTACGCATTCAAAAAGAATCACAGTTACGGCCTGAGCGACATTTAACGACTCAAATTTCCCAGGCATCGGTATATTTACAGGAACAGAATTTTTTACTTCCTTTATTCCATTAGCCTCATTGCCAAAAACAATTATGCTCTTATCAAAAAGATCTGCAGACTCAAAACAGCTCTCGCCACCTGCAGGCTCGGTTCTAAACACTTTCTCAAATCCTCTTTTTCTAAGCTCTTCGACAAGCAAGTTCACATCTGAGTACGGAAAAAGATTTAGAGAAAACTGAGTGCATAAAGCCGAACGGATAGTTTTTTCTGAAAACGGGTCAACAGAACTTTCCGAATACCAGACATCTTTCAATCCGACAGAAGCGCAAGTCCGAAGAATTGTCCCGAAGTTTCCCGGATCAGCTATTCTATCTAAAACTAGAGCGAACGGTGAAGATATCTTGTCTTCTGATTGAGTTTTTGGTATTTTAGCCACAAGTAAAATACCCTGAGATTTTACTGTCGAGGAAAGTTTATTGAAAACCCTATCTTCAACTATATAGAAATTAACTCCTTTAAAAGTACTGGCATCAACTCCTTTAGCCATAACCCCGTACTCGATCGCACCTGGACAAAGAGAATAAAGCTCTTTCGAGGCTCTTAAACCTTCGCAAACGCACAAACCTTCTTCGTATCTATTCTTCCTGTCATAGAGGGAAAGCAGAGCCTTTTCCATGTTCTTTGTAAAAAAAGTTTGCCTGTCAGAATTCACAAGTTAGTTGATTCTATTCATCAGATTCTTGGAAAACTCAGGCCAACCTACGCAGGAATCATTTGAGAAGTCCGAACTTTTCTTAAGAAAACTAATTGCAAGATCTTTTTTGCCAGCTGCAAGATAGATTCTTCCTGAGTTATAAAGAGCTTCGCTTCGAAAAGCTTCAGGAGAATCTAGATCTGAAGAGATCTGAGCAAATACCTTTAACGCCTCTTCATTATTTCCCTGGCTTTCAGCTATGTAACCAAGATCTATTTTTGCCCTTGAAATGGCATAACCATCTTGTGATGAAGCAATGATAGTGTCGCAAATGACCTTTGCTCCTGATATATCCTTGCTGTCAACTAGTTTGGAGACAAGTTCGAGTGAACAGTATGGAGTTAGGACATTGCCTGGATTATTTTTTATGGCCGATTGCAGTTCAGATGAACTTACAGCTGTTATCAACTCCTGTGATGCGGATACTGTATTGTGATCAAAAACCCTTATTGTGATCAAAACAACTGCGACTACTATTACTGCGCCGATAGCCAGATAAACATATCTCTTCCAATATTTCAAAACAAAGTTATCTACTACATCGAGCTCTCTTGATATAACATCAACCGACTTAAATATTTTCTTCCCATTCTTAGCCATACTAAAATTCTCCTATCTTTCTTTCTATTATATTATTATGTTTTAAAAACTACTTCCTGCACAAAAACTCATCACTTTTGCATCAATAAAGTCACCTGACTCTGAGCGTTCTTCAAGGAAACTCTTCAGCTTTTCCAAATCAACCAGGAGAACTTCGATATCCTCTGTCTGTTCCATCTGTGTTTTAGGATTAAGATTTTCAGGAAGATTCTCGTCTATATCTATAAAAACAAGCGCTGTAGTTTCATTCGTCATCCCAGGAGAGCTGTAAACAGGACATGTAACGCCTGTAACTCTTCCAATATAACCGGTTTCTTCCCTGAGCTCTCTCAAGGCTGCCGTATCGTGTTTTTCGCCGCCGTCAACTAACCCTGCAGGAAACTCTATAATATAATTGTCTATAGGAGGTCTGAACTGTCTTACGAGTATAAGTTTATCACCTTTTTTGGCTATCATCGCCACCGCGCCGCCCAAAGTCGTCCTTGAGACATTTTCCCAACTTCTTACTTTTTTAAAGGAGTCAATATATTCCACCTCTTCAAAATTTAGCCATTTTCCATTGAATTTTGTATGTCTTTTCAGAACTGATGGTTTGCTTTTTGACATATTTTTAATTTCCGTTTTTAATAGGGTAAAATCTTTTTGCATGATTCATATTTCGCTTCATTCTACAATATGAATTCAAGAGTTTAAAGACTTCAAAATAATTCATTTTAAAACATTTTTTCAAAACTTTAATATTTATGCTTGATTTAGGTTTATTGCAATTTATAATGACTCATAATTCAAAAAGACACATTCACAAATTTCCATCTATTGCTCATTAATCATTCTTTCTTGCACAAAATGTTTATTATTCAATTTCTGAAATTTATCGGAGAAATGGCTTGTCTCTAGAATTTATTCTTTCTAAGCATTCAGACTTATTCAAATTCACTGTTGGATTGTCCGGAGGAATAGGCTGTGGTAAAAGCACAGCGCTAAAGATGTTTTCTGACCTTGGGTGCACGGTAATTGAATCAGACAAACTCTGCCACGGCTTGTACGGCGATGAAGGATTAACTGGGTCAAATTTTAGAGAAAACATTACTCATAGATGGAATCAAAAGATTTACACTGAAGGAAAAATAGATAGGAAAAAAATAGCACAGATAGTTTTTAATGATAAAGATGAGCTTGAGTGGCTCAATAGCATAGTTCACCCTTATGTTTTTAGTAAAGCTTATGAAATCATTGCTTCTTCTGATAGGAAATCTGTCGTTGTTTTCGATATTCCACTCCTATTTGAACTCAAAATTGAAAAGGAGTTTTTCGCGACAATTGCTATTTGGACAAATAGAGCCTTACAAATTAAACGCTTAAGAGAGAGAAACTGGACGGACGATGAAATAAAGGTCAGGATTGACTCACAATTAAACCCCAATATAAAACTCGAAAAAGCTACTTTCGGAATAATCAACACTGGAGACTTGAGTCTCCTTCAAGAACAATGCAAACAAATATTAGTTAATATAAAAAAGAGGATTCCAGCATGACACAGGAACACAACCCGGAAACGCCAATGCCAAACGAAGTTCAGGAAATTCATTCTGAAAGTGCGCCGCACAAAAGGCTATACAAACCTAGACCTAAAAAGATTATAAAAGAAGAAGATGCTAAACAAGATAGCCTTCCATTACATCAAGATACTGGACAAAATAACATGAACTACCAAGACACTAGAGAAGAATTGCAAAGAGATTCTTTTATCCCTCCATCAGAACTGATTAGTGAATACCCCTCTGATATAGCTGAAGACCACCACTATCAGGTACCAAAGAAAGAATATAATCCTGAAGAGGAACAACAACCACAGCAAATAAACTCTCAAGTTGCCGTCACGCAGGAGAGTGCTCAAACTAAATCTCAGGATGATAGTAATTATCAGGATCAAAGACAAAGAGGAGACCGAAACAATAATAATAACTTCTACCGAAGAGATAATAGAAATAACAGCGGCGGCCGTTTCAAAG
Organism: Lentisphaerota bacterium; assembly: GCA_037127655.1. Classification (GTDB taxonomy): domain Bacteria; phylum Verrucomicrobiota; class Lentisphaeria; order Victivallales; family GWF2-38-69; genus GWF2-38-69. Next base: position 7,282 of record JBAXXY010000012.1, on the reverse strand, counting down.
AAGATTTTTCCAAAAAAGATAAAACTGCTCCAAGTCTGAATCTTGCTGAACTTCAGTCTATGAAAATGCAGGATCTTGCCGTAATGGGCAATGAACTGAATATTGAGGGAATAGGAGCTCTGGAAAAACCAGAACTCATCTTTGAGATCTTGAAGGCAAATGCCGAAAAAAATGGTCTTATGTATGGAAGCGGGTACCTGGAAGTACTTCCTGACGGTTTCGGATTTTTAAGATCAGCTGCATACAGTTATCTGCCATGTCCGGAAGATATTTATCTAAGCCCTTCTCAGATTAGAAGATTTTCACTCAAAACCGGCGATTTTATTTCAGGTCAGATCAGACAGCCTCGCGAAAAAGAACGCTTCTTTGCTATGCTAAAAGTCGAGGCTATCAATAATGAACTGCCTGAAAGAAAGAAAACGATAATCCCATTCCAGGCGCTAACTCCTTACTTTCCTACAAAAAGGTTGGTTCTCGAATGGTCTCCTGATGATTACTCAACTAGAGTATTTGACCTGATTACACCTATAGGCAAAGGACAGCGCGGACTTATAGTAGCCCAGCCTAGAACAGGAAAAACAGTTCTACTGCAAAAACTTGCAAATAGTATACTAAAAAACAATCCTGAAGTTCATCTGATGGTTCTTCTGATAGATGAAAGACCAGAAGAAGTAACAGATATGCAAAGATGCGTGGCGGCAGAAGTAGTTTCTTCGACATTTGACGAACCACCTGAAAGACATGTCCAAATAGCTGAAATGGTTATTGAAAAAGCTAAGAGAATGGTCGAGTACGGCAAAGATGTGGTGATTCTTCTAGATAGCATTACAAGACTTGCCAGAGCTTACAATACGCTACAACCACACAGCGGTAAAATTTTATCAGGCGGCGTGGACGCGAATGCTCTGCACAAACCAAAACGCTTCTTCGGAGCAGCCAGAAACATTGAAGGCGGCGGAAGTTTGACAATTATTGCCACTGCCCTCATTGACACCGGAAGCAGAATGGATGAAGTCATATTTGAAGAATTTAAGGGTACAGGAAATATGGAAACACATCTTGACAGGCACCTTGTCGATAAACGCATATATCCTGCAATCAATATCGAAAAGAGCGGAACAAGAAAAGAAGAACTACTTCTTCACCCTGATGAATTACAGAAAGTATGGGCGCTGAGAAAGGCTTTAAATGGCGTACCGCCTGTCGAAGCAATGGAGCTTATTATAAGTAAAATGAAAAAAATTAAAACTAATATTGAATTTCTTATGACTCTCCACATATAATTCCGTTCAGTATCTTTAAAATCAGTTTTTATTGAACTCAAATAATAAATTTTAATCAAGATTAAGGAGTAAACTCAATGGGAACACTTATATGCCCTTATTGCGATTCAGAAGTTAAACTTTCTCTAGTAGAAGCTGAAGAAGGTTGTTGTCCTGAATGCGGATCTGCAATATCTACAGATGCAGTGTCCAATGACGACGATTATGATGACGATGATGATAACTTTGATGATGTAGATGACGATGATGTAGATGACGAGGACGAGGACGACGATAGCGATGATGATGACGAAGAAGAATATGATGACGATGATGATGACGATGACAAATATGTCTAATGTAGAAAAAACCAATTAATTAAATGCAAAGGAGAGTTCTTGAATGAACCGTCTGTTACAGATAGTTTTCATAGCTCTCCTTGCTTCAATTTTAGTAGCATCTGCTGTTCTCATATTCCCTGCATATCATAAGAATAAAAGTCTCTCCACGCAGAAGATGGAAGCAAAATTAAAGCTGATTGGCAAACAGCAAGATTACCTCAAACTCCGTCAGACCTTAAGCAATATCACAAGTAAAAACGAAGAAGTAGAAAGGATAGGAAGAGAAAAATTTAATCTCTGTAAAGACTCTGAGACAGTCTATAAATTCAACTCCGATTCTGACACAAAAAGATAGCTCCTAAAATCCAAAACGAAGCAGATCTTTGGGAGTTTTGCCTATAAAAGAAGCTCCAGCTTTGGTTAGCTCTTTTTCTGAACCATAACCATACAGAACTCCACAAGCAAGCATATTATTTGTCTTAGCCCCGATCATATCGTGTTCCCTGTCGCCTATCATCAGGCTTTCGAAAGCAATTAGCTTTTCCTTTTTAATAATATGTTCAATAAGTTTGGCTTTGTTGCTAAAAGTACCATCCATTTCCGAACCATAAACTCCTGAGAACAAGTCAAATATCTGAAACCTTTTGAGAATTCTTACAGCGTATATTGTGGGTTTGGATGTGGCAATGAAAATCCTGAGTTTTTTACTGGAAGCAAGTTTCTCCAGCACAATCTTTATGTCTTCGTAGAGATGGCATTCATTTATCCCATACTCAGAAAAATACTCTCGGTAGTAATCAACTCCGCGCTGAGCAAATTCAGGTTCTATGTCATCTCTGCCTAAAAGTTTGGGAAAGCTATTGACAAGCGGCGGCCCGATACACCATGTAAGCTCATCTGAAGACGGAATCTTCTCGCATCCCATCTTTTGAAGAGCGTATTGGATAGACTTTGTTATCCCGACTTTCGGATCAATAATAGTCCCATCAAGGTCAAAAAGCAGGTTTTTGAATTTCTCAGACATCGAGCAGCTCTTTCAAAATCTTTACTACTGCCTGAGGATTGGCCTTGCCTTTGGAAATTTTCATAACCTGCCCCACAAGATATTGAAGAACAGCAGTTTTGCCGGCTTTGTATTCAGCAACTTGAGAAGGATTATCTTCAACAGACTTCTTGACAAATTCCACAATAGAAGACTCGTCTGTCACCTGAATAAGGCCCTTTTCCTTGACAATAGCTTCGGGCGATTTACCAGTTCCAAACATTTCGGCAAAAACTACTTTTGCAATTTTTCCATTAATGACATTCGATGAAATCATATCAACGAGCTTTGCCAGATCTTTAGAGTTTATTTTAGTATCTGTGATACTGATTTGAGCGTTGGCTATTTCTCTAAGAAGTTCCGATATAATCCAATTAGCTAATAGTTTCGGAGACTTTGTCTCTTTGGCTCCGCTGTCAAAATAATCTGCCAGATTCTTCTCAGCAGTCAGAACTTGAGCGTCATACTCTGTAAGTTCGAAGTCTCGCACAAATCTTTCAGCTTTCTGAACAGGAAGTTCAGGAAGTTGGCTTCTTAAGGCTTCTATTTCATCGTTTGTGAAACAAATCGGGGTCAAGTCAGGCTCAGGAAAATATCTGTAATCGTGAGCGCTTTCCTTAACTCTCATCAGATAGGTCGAACCTCTGTCATCATTCCAGCCTCTTGTCTCCTGAACCAAACTTCCGCCGTCAATCAAAATTTCAGACTGTCTGGAGATTTCATAGTTAATTGCGCGGTGAATGGCCCTGAAACTATTCAGATTCTTGAGTTCTATTTTAGTCCCAAACTCTTTTCTGCCGTTGGGTTTGAGTGAGATATTCACATCGCAGCGCATCTGTCCCTTCTCCATGTCACAGTCACTTATTAAGCCATACTGCATAATCTGTTTCAAATTACCCAGATAAGCGTAGGCCTCATCGGCTGAAGACATATCAGGTTCACTGACCACTTCCATCAGCGGAACCCCTGCCCTGTTAAAATCTATTCCAGAGTAGGCAGTATAATGAGTTGATTTAGCCACATCTTCTTCAAGGTGAATTCTTGTAATCCCAATATTTTTCTCCTCAAGCATCTCCCCAGAAAAACCCTTTCCTGAAATATTAATTACTCCATTTTTACAGAAAGGCAGATCATACTGTGAAATCTGATAATTCTTCGGCATATCAGGATAGAAATAACTTTTCCTGTCGAACTTGCTCAAAGGAGAAATCTCACAGCCGCACATCATTCCGGCAATAAGAGTTTTTCTTATTGCATCATGATTCGGAACGGGCATTACGCCCGGATATCCCGTGCAGACAGGGCAGATTGTAGTATTTGCTTCAGCCCCGTACTGATTGGCGCAGGAGCAGAACATCTTAGATTGAGTTTTAAGTTGAACATGAACTTCCAAACCTATTACAACATCAAATTCCATAATCACACACCTCCTACAGTCGCTGGAATAAAGTTTTTAACAGCTCTGTTATCTTCGAAAACCTTTGCTGTCTTTAAAATAATTTCTTCGCCTCTTGTCGGACCGATGAACTGGATTCCAAGCGGGATATTAAGATCTTTGATAATTGAAGAAGGCACGCTTATTGCGCAAATCCCGGCAAGATTTATAGAAATTGTATAAATATCAGCCAGATACATCTGAAGAGGGTCAGTTATTTCCCCGACCTTAAATGGCGGATAAGGCGATGTCGGAGATAAAATCACATCGCATTTAGCAAAGGCGTTATTAAAGTCTTCCTTTATGAGCGTGCGGACTTTTTGGGCTTTGAGGTAATATGCATCATAATATCCGCTGCTTAAAACGAAAGTTCCAAGGAGAATTCTTCTCTTAACTTCAGCGCCAAAACCCTCTCTTCTTGAATTCAGGTAAAGGTCATTAAGATTTGAACTGTTTTGCGATCTATGCCCATATCTTATGCCGTCAAACCTGGCAAGGTTTGCGCTGGCTTCGGCTGTGGCTATGATGTAATATGATGCAATCGCGTACTTCGAATAAGGCAACGAAATATCAACGATTTCTGCCCCGAGATCTTTCAGAAGAGATATGACATCCAGAGCGTCTTTTCTTACTACTTCGCTAAGACCTTCAGCAAAATACTCTTTTGGAATGCCTACTTTCAAACCTCTAAGATCTTTAGGAGCATTCCTGACAGACTGAGCATAGGAAATTGAAGGACTATCCAATGAAGTCGAGTCTCTCTTGTCCTTGCCTGTTATAACATCAAAGAGCAACGCTGAATCGTAAACATCTTTTGTTAGCGGCCCTATCTGATCCAAAGAAGAAGCGTAAGCGACTAATCCATACCTTGACACAGTCCCGTAAGTGGGTTTCAGCCCGACAACTCCGCAAAAAGCCGCAGGCTGTCGTACAGAACCTCCGGTATCAGAACCAAGTGAAGCCGTAACTTCAGATGCCGCCACAGCCGCCGCAGAACCGCCACTTGAACCTCCAGGAACTCTTTCTAGATCCCAGGGATTCTTGGTCGGATAATATGAACTGTTCTCACAGGTTGAGCCCATCGCGAATTCATCCATATTATTTCTGCCGAATATCACGACGCCTTTGTCTTTGAGTTTTGAAACTACAGTTGCGTCATAGGGCGACTTCAAACCTCTTAAAATTTTTGAACCGCATGTGCATGGTTCGCCTTTTACGGCAATCAAGTCTTTAACGGAAATCGTAATACCGTCAATCTCACTTAAAGTCTTGCCTGATCTTCTTCTTGCATCAGATTTTTCAGCTTCGGCAAGAATAGAATTCCTGTCGAGATGAACAAATGCTTTCACTCTGTCTTCCACTTCATCAATTCTTTTCAGATATTGGGAACAAAGTTCAAGAGATGTCAGACTTCCATCCTTAAGTTGTTCAGCCGCCTCGGCTAGGGTTATTTTTTTTAAATCTATCATGATATGCCCTCCCCTGGAATTACCTGAGGAACTTTGATAAGTTCGCCATCAATATTGGCCGGGGCATTTTTGATAATCGTGTTTTTGACATCGCTTGGGATACAGATGTCCTCTCTCCAGACATTTTTCATGTCAATAGCGTACATTGTCGGCTGAACGGTTGATACATCAAGCTCGGAAAGCATATCGATGTAAGTTACTATTTCGTTCATGTCTTTCTGGAGGGAACTTTGTTCCTCTTCATTGATTTTCAGTCTGGCAAGAGCGGCGACATAAGAGACATCTACTTGCAGGGATTCTTTATTTGTCATACAAAATTCCCATTTTAACGATTAAGTGTTAATTATTTTTTCTATTTGAACAATAGTCCTTTGCGTAGCTCCAATGTGCTGAGAAACTGTAGCCATTGCAACTTCGCCAAGTTTTTTTCTTTCTTGGGGGTTTTCCAGAAGTTTTCTCAGCGCTCCTTCAAGCTCAGAGTCAGAAACACCAATAAGCGCCTTGCTTTCAAGCATTATTTTCATTACAAAGCGGAAGTTTGAAAGTTCTTTTCCTGTAACAATGGCTTTGCCTAGCAGAGCAGGCTCAATCACATTGTGTCCGCCGTCATTGCCTGCGAAACATTTTCCCATAATCACAATGTCAGAAACTTTCATAAATGCCAGCATTTCCCCTGTTGTGTCAGCCAGCAGGCACGAAACTTCACTGCCCCTTCCTGATGATTTATTGCTTCGTCTGAAATATGAAATCCCAGCGGCATTCAATTCATCTACAATTTCATTGCCTCTTTCAGCATGCCTCGGAACAATTATCAGACGCAAATTTTTAAAAGAAGCCAGCAGATTCCTATAAATCCCGATAATGAATTTCTCTTCGCCGGGATGAGTGCTGGCAGCAAGCAAATAAAGGAAGGAACCTTCCCCGAAAATTTCATCAAGTTTTATATCGGCTAATTTGTCAGGAACTTTTTGGTCAAACTTCATAGTCCCTGTTTTAACTACATTTAGCGAGGGGCAAATAATTTTAAGCCTCTGCAAATCAGCCTCAGTCTGCGCGCAGGAGACATCCACGAGAGATAAGAACGGACTTATAAAACTGGAAAATCTTTTATATCCTTTGAATGAATGGTCAGAGATTCTGGAATTAACTTGAGCAATTTTAATCTTTCTCTTATGAGCTTCATAAATCATTGACGGCCAAATTTCTGTCTCAAAAATTATCAAAAGTTCAGGCTTTACCAGATCAAAAGTTTTCTTCACTAAGATAAAGTAATCTATAGGGCAGAATATGATTGTAGCGACTTCTTTAAGTTTATTCTGCGCTAACTCCTGACCCGTGGTGGTAGTCGTTGAGATTATAAAGCGATACTTAGGATCAGACTTGCGCATCGCTTGAATAAAATCGATGGCAAGTTGAGTTTCTCCGACTGATACGGCGTGAATCCATATTCTCCTGCCGGAAATTGAAGACAATTCTTTTTTTTTAGACTCAGAAAAAATCGCAAATCGTTCAGGGTATGTATGTTTTACCCCGCCTCTTTTTATATACTTGTAGATAATTCCCGGAATAAAAAAAAGAAATATCAAAGGGAAAAAGAGATTGTAAAGAATAATCATTAATCGGCCTCAAGAATTTTTTACTTATAAAGCTCAGACCAGGATGGAGAAGTAACATTCATTTTAGAGTTCACTAGCTGCCTTGCGCCACCAGAAAGAGTATCAACTACATATAAC
>JBAXXY010000011.1:0-35552 GCA_037127655.1 Lentisphaerota bacterium | reverse complement strand
CTATTATATAGCTGAGGCATCTGCAATAGCAAGATGCAAAAAATTTATCCCCGCTTGGAATAAATACATCCGCAGTAATTCTGCCTATAAAACCCCTCTGCCCTTGCAAGAGATTCCATTCTCTGAGCACCACCGCTTTTTCGCCAATTTAAATCCCAATAAACTAGATTATGATACTTCAAGGCAGCTCTTATGCCGCTTTGAGTTATCTGCTCAAAATCTTTATGTCTGGAGATACCTATCGATGAAGTAAAAATATCAAAACCATTTTCATATGCAAACAGCGCCGACCGCTCCATTCTTATATCGAAACAAACTGAACATCTTTTACCTTTCTCGCGTTCTTTTTCCAATCCATGCACCCTATCAACCCAAAGACTCTTATCGTAGTCCAGATCAAAAAAAGGAATGTTTAACTTTTCAGCGTATCTGACCACCTCTATTTTCCTTTTTGAATACTCTTCAAAAGTGTCAATGTTTGGGTTATAAAACAAAATGGCAAGATTTATTTCTGTTTCTTTTAATGTCCGCATAATTTCACACGAACATGGAGCACAGCATGAATGCAGAAGCAATTTACTTTGCCCTTCTGGCAGACTAAGCGTTATCCCAAGCTTATTATGAATCAAGCCATCGTTCATCTGGCTGGTGTTATGCCTGTAGAAATTATTATAATTCTGCTGAAACTATCCTTGGGTTTGGTAAGATCTCCGTCACCAATATAGTTTATAGTCTTGCCATTGACATTCCATGATAAGTCATAAGTCCCGGCTTTGTCTGAAGAATAGTTTACATTGAATTTAGGCTCAGTTCTATAAATAACTGACTTCTCAGATGAACTGATTTTGCTTTCAGGAAAATCCGATATTACCCGCCTGGAGTAGGAACATAAATCTGAATACTCCTGCGAGGTTATTTTCTGAATTTTTGCCAGATCAACAGCTGTCGTACTGGAACACGAAGAAAGAAAAACTACAAGAAGTACCAGAGATAATAATTTGCCAAGGACTATTTTAGTCATAAACTAAGGGTTATTTTCCAATGTTCTTAAAGCTATTAATCAGGCTCCCGACTGAATCTCCGCCATCTGCCGACGAGTTGCCCGTAAACGAGTCAACCGCATTCATAATTGATTTTGTGGTATTATTTCCTGAGCCATTTTTAGATGCCGCATCAATTATATTGCCGATGGTATTTGCTGTATTTTTCAGCATGGAATTAACCAGATTTATTGTGTCAGGCTTAGGGTCGCTAATTGTGCCTGTAATATGAATAGGAATAGTCAAACCGCCGATGTTTGTACTAGTGTTTATATCAATGCTCTGGTCCTTATTTATGATGCCTGTAATATCCATGCTCTTTACAGCGCTCTTGGGTGTTCCACTAAATATAAACTTCTTGATATCAATATTACCATCAGTCATTAGAGCATTAACAACTCCACTCTTGAATTCAATTATATTTGTCCCGCTTACCGCTCCCTTAGAACTACTCAAGACATTTGCGGACTGTTTGCTGAAAGCTTCTGAGCTAATATTTTTGTCAAGATTGGAAATTACATCCAAAGGAAGAAGAATCAGTCCGATTATAGGATTGTGATCGAGATTAGCTGGCACATATACATTACTTACTGCCAAATTCATAGTCCCATTGACTCCATCAAGACTCGACACTGTCGCCAAGTCAGAACCGTTTGCCACTAAATCAAAACTGTCGATGTATCCATCAGTTTTCTTATATGCTCCGGTCAGGAAAGTCTGAAAGAATGGTTGAAGAGGCAACTTGGATAGGTTTGCAGACATTGAAAAAGGAGTCCTTCCTGATTCTTCAGAAGAGTCGAACTTAACATTTATTGGCGAACTGTCTTTCCCTAGATTCAGCAAACTATTAAGCACAAGTTCTTTTGGGAATGTTTTCTCATTCAGCTCTGCAAACATTTTACCCTTTAAATTACCGCTCAATGTATCAGATGAAGTCGATGTAACTATGTCTGAAGAAAAGTCAGCCATAGCTTTTCCGGAAGTTTCGAAATAAGGAACTTCAAGATTGAAATTCTTTATTTCGCTAACTGTATTTAAAGACGCATCACTTCTAAGAGCAGAATATTTAATGTTAAAATTGGCAATTCTAACATCTTTTATATTCAAGTTGTTAAGATTGATTTCCTCTTTGGAGGCAGTCGTTGCTTGCTTATCTTTTTCGGTCTTGGGGGCAGTGCTTTCTTCTTGATTTGAAACTATGCTAATATAGGAATCCTCTAGCGCTAACTTGCTAATAATTACATTATTTGAGAATAAAGCAAACAACTTAAAGTCTGCCTCGAAAGTCTTAACTTTTGCGTTAATGGTTTCTGTTTGAAGAGATAAATTAGTAAAAGCAATTCTTGATTTCAAAGGAGAAACTTCTATTGAATCAACTGTTACAGTCCCTTTTATCTGATGCCCTACTATAGGAAGAATCACTTTTCTAATGAAAAACGGAGCCGTGATTATAAAATAAAGAACGACAATCAAAACTATTATGACGATAAAAACTTTCAACAGCAACTTAAACAACCTATTCATACGACTTCCTTATTTTTAATTTTCTTTATTTTCAAAACAAACTGCGACAGTCAAACTTAGAAAATTTTTGTTGTCATATCGCTTATATTTCATCCTTCTGCAGGACTTTCTAACTATTATAAGTCCTAGTCCTCCTATTTTTAAGTCCTCCACAGAATTTGCCACAGTATGTTCCCTGATTAATGTCGGATCAAAAGGAATGCCGTTATCACAAATCTCAATTCTAAGAGATTTACGATTAGGAATAACTTTCAATTCAATAATACTTTCTTTCATATCTCTATACCCATATTTTATAATATTGGCAAAGAGCTCTTCAATAACAAGTTTGACTTTTCTTAAAGATAAAGATCTTAGTCCTATTTTATCCATTTGCAGTGAAAACTCTTTAAGTAGTATCTGCATCTTGGACAAATCGTTTATTGTTTTAAAGTCAAAATATTGCTTCATAAAAATGGCCTATATTTTGTTTCCCAGTAAGCTATAAATATTGTTCATCTCAAGTTCCAGCATTTCAATGCTGTTAACCGAAGGAACAAATATAATAGGACAGTTTATATCGCATCTCTTAAAGATTTCCATCCAGTGCTTTAATAGTTTATCGCTAATGTAATTCCCTGAGTTGGCATCATAGCAAATCCTTATAAGTTCCAGACGAAAACTCAAATCATGAATAAAGTCTTCGAATTTATCATCTTTCTTAATATCATGAGGATAGATATTTAAACAAATCTTAAATCGATTCATCATTAACTTATAAAATATTTTCTGGATAATAGCCAAGCTATTTTCCATTCCGGGAAGAACTACAGGCAAACAGATATTCTTGGAACTGCTCAGAATTTTAAAATAAAGTTTATGCATAAAATCCATTATTTTATCTGACTCGTCAGGATCTATTCCTTCTCTGAACAATCCGAAGTCAATGGTTACATTGCCAAGAGCCATATATGATTTCTCTGAGAGAAGCAGTTCAATTGTGCGAAGAACATCGTCTTGAAAGATGCCAGATTGTTCGAGGGAATTTATGATTGTGGAATTCTTTATGTAGTCGTAACTATTTAGCGGGTATATACCCTTTGCAAGAATTTCATCTATCACTTTTGTCTCAGAAACAAGAGTTCCCTGCATCTCCAGAAAGCGAATTATTTTGGAGTCCAGGCTTCTGATAAAATTAATCGGATAGAGCAAAAAATTTGGTAAAGATACACCGAACATAAAAAACTCCGTTAAGAGTATTGTCTAATAGTCTCATACACTTTGAGCATCTGAAAAGTTTCTTTGACATCATGAACTCTTACAACTTCAACGCCGCTAGCCACTGCCCAGGCCACAGCGCCTAAATTAGCAAAAACCCTTCTTAAAGGATCTTCTTCTTTAACTATATCACCGATAAATCCCTTTCTTGATGCTCCTATCATGACTGGATAACCTAGCCCTTTTATCTTTTTCACATTTGCAAGAAGCTGTAAACTCTGTTCCTTCTTCTTACCGAAAGAACCTCCGCCAAGCCCAGGATCAAGTATGATGCTTTCTTTTCTAACACCTGCATCAACGGCTTTTTGTGCAATCTTATCAAGATCATCACAAACTTCGCCGAGGAGATTATCATAGTGGTAATTATACATGGTAGATTTTGGTTCTCCATGCATATGCATAAGAATCAGGCCTACGCCTGTTCTGGAAGCTATCTCTGCCATTTTGGAGGAGTATTTTAATCCGCTTACATCATTGATAATGTCGGCTCCTGCTAAAATTGCGGCACTGGCAACTTCATCTTTCATCGTATCAATGCTTATGATGCAGTCTTGTTTTTGCTTTCTTAAAGCCTCAATGACGGGGATTACTCTTTGCAGTTCTTCATCAATAGTTAAAACAGAGCTGTCACCAGGTTTGGTGGATTCTCCGCCAATATCTATTATATCAGCTCCGTCATCAATCATCTCAATGCAATGATCAAGGGCATATTCTACACTCTGATACATTCCACCATCTGAAAAAGAATCGGGCGTAGCATTATGGATTCCCATAATAAGAGTACGCCCATTCAATGAAAGAGTTCTACCCTTGAAAATGAAATTCATTTATTCCTGAGTAGTTTCACTTTCACATGTTTCAATTTCTGCGCTAGTCTCTTCTGAAGCAGTCTCTTCCGTAGCAGTATTTTCTTCAGAATCATCTTCTTCTGACTTCATAATTTTCGCCACGCCTGAAATAGAGTCGTTTTCACTATCTTTAAGCCTCATTATTCTGACCCCTTTTGAAGCTCTTCCGATCGTCCTTATTTCATCTGTAGGTATTCTTACAGTCTGTCCGCCCTTCGTAGTTATAAGAAGGTCATTGCCTGGTTCGACTTGAATCACAGCTATGACTTTTTCTCCGGAAGGCAGCTTCATATTAACAACGCCCTTGGCTCCTCTTCTGGTCAGCCTGTATGAGCTTATGTAACTTCTCTTGCCCATACCGCCATCACTTATAACAAGGATCTGTGCTCCGTCACCTACATCTTCTTCAGTTCCTTCCTCTTCAGAAGTTTCTTCAATATCAGATTCTTCTTCATCAACCTCAATATCTTCGACAACGGCATCTTCTGCCTCAATAGCGTTCTCATCAGAAATCTCTGTTAATTCTGGAACAGCCACTGGTATAATATCATCTACCATAAAGGCTGTTTCTATCGCAAGCATACTTACAAGGTAATCGCCTTTAAGTTTAAATCTTATGCCTCTAACTCCTTTTGCCGTTCTACCCATTGACCTGACATCTGACTCTTTAAATCTGCAGGCCATTCCAAATGCGCTTGACATTAAAATATCGTATCTGCCATTCGTAAGAGCCACATCCACAAGGTCGTCGTTCTCTTCAATTGATATTGCTCTGATGCCACCCTTTCTTAGATGTTTGAATGCTGACAACATGGTCTTCTTAACCAGACCATTTCTAGTTGCCATTGTTATATAAAGGTCATTTCTCTCGACATCGTCTTTTTTGACTGTCAGAAGCGATTTAACTTGTTCGCCCGGATCAACTTTTATCAGGTTAATAATAGCTTTGCCCTTGCTTGTTCTTGAACCTTCGGGAACTTCATAAGCATAGAGCCAATGCATATTGCCTTTGTCTGTAAAGAAGAAGACCATATCATGACTGTCGGCGCTAAAGACATGCTCTACATGATCTTCATCTTTAGTGTCCATTCCTTTTACACCCTTGCCGCCTCTATGCTGACTCTTAAATGTATCAGCAGGGACGCGTTGGATATATCCGGTATTTGAAACAGTAATCAGGCACTCATGTCTTTCTATCAGGTCTGCAATACTGTAGTCGTCTTCGGACTGTTCTATAGTAGTTCTTCTTGGGTCTGCGTATTTATCTTTAACTTCCAATAGTTCTGCTTTTATCAGATCTATTCTTAACTGTCTGCTGGCCAAAAGAGTTCTGAGATATTCGATGTGCTTCATCAATTCGGCGTATTCATTTTCCAGATCCTCGATAGCAAGGCCTGTTAACTGATGAAGCCTCATTTCAAGAATTGCATTTGTCTGAAGGATAGACAAACTGAATCTAGCTTGCAGAGCCAGAGCCGCGCTATTTCTGTCTCTGGATTCTTTAATTATCTTTACGACTTCATCGATATTCCTTACCGCAATGAGTAATCCCTCAAGGATATGAGCTCTTGCCTCGGCTTTATCCAGTTCGAATTGAGTTCTTCTGGTAACTACTTCCATTCTATGATCCACATAAGCCTGGAGAATCTGCTTGAGATTCATCATCCTTGGTCTGTTCCGGTCAACCACGAGGAAACAACTTGGAAATGTATTTTCTAGTTGTGTATGGGCATAAAGCTGATTAAGAACTACGCTTGCCATGGCATTTTTCTTAATTTCTATAACAATTCTTATTCCTGCTCTACGGCTTGTTTCGTCTCTCAGCGCCGCAATACCGACAATTTTTTTATCTCTGACAAGGTCGGCGATCTTTTTTACCATGTTTTCCTTATTAACAGCATAAGGAATTTCAGTTACGATTATCTTTTCTTTGTCTCCGTCATCGCTTATTGTAGCCTTGGCTCTAATCTTGATAACGCCCTTGCCTTCATGATAAAGTCTGTGTATTTCAGCTTTGCCTTTGATTGCTGCGCCAGTTGGAAAGTCAGGACCTTTGATGTGTTCCATCAGGCCCATTATAGAAATATTAGGATCATCAAGAAGAGCTACAGTCCCGTCAATGATTTCCCCAAGATTATGAGGTGGTATATTGGTAGCCATTCCCACGCCGATACCTGTAGAGCCGTTTACTAATAAATTAGGAAATTTAGCAGGCAATACAATAGGTTCGAGAGTAGCCTCGTCAAAAGTAGGAGTCATATCGACTGTGTTCTTTTCGATATCAGCAAGGAGTTCTTCTGCCAGTCTCTCCATTCTGCACTCTGTATAACGGTAAGCAGCAGCCGGATCGCCGTCTATGCTACCGAAATTACCCTGCCCGTCAATCAACGGATTTCGCATGGCAAAATCCTGAGCCATTCTTACAAGAGTATCATAAATCGATGAGTCGCCGTGCGGGTGATAATTACCTATAACTTCCCCGACAACCTTGGCGCTCTTCGTATAGGAGTGGGACTTTGTCAAACCAAGCTGTTTCATCGCAAACAAAATTCGCCTGTTGCCTGGTTTCAAACCATCCCTTACATCGGGTATGGCTCTTCCTACATTTACGCTTAGGGAATACTGCAGATAAGCAGTATGCATTATGTCTTCAATATTGACGGGAATATCATTGAGCGTAATATTATTGTTTGTCGAGTCTGTCATGTTTGAATACAACTCCTAAAATATTTGATTGGCAGTGAAACAATATGTTTTTTGTGAAAAAATTAGGTAATAATTTAATACCTTAAAGAGCTTTTAACAAGCTCTCTCTCTTTCTATTTTGATATTGTAACATTAAAATAAAAGCAGTATCTAAAAACATTCAATTTCAGACAAAAAAATGAATATTCTTCTCACAAACGATGACGGTTACACTTCCGAAGGGATAAAAGCCCTTTACAGAGCGCTCTGCATTAAACATAAAGTTTATATGCTCGCTCCATCTTCTCAGAAAAGCGCCGTCGGGCACGGAGTAACCATCAATAAATCAATGAAATTTCAGAAAATAGAACATGGTTTTGCTCTTGACGGAACTCCGGCTGACTGCGTGAAAGTCGCTATTTACGGTCTTTTCAAGGAAATTAAGTTTGACCTTGTAGTTTCAGGCATAAATGACGGTGCAAACCTTGGAACAGATGTCTTCTATTCGGGAACTATCGCAGGAGCAAGAGAGGGTCTGATAAATAATATTCCTGGGATTGCCTGCTCGATGTCCAGGCCTGTGGACAAACAAAAATTAGATTCAGCCGCTTTAATAGTAGAAAAACTTGTCTCGAATCTTACCGATGATTTCCTTGCCCAAAAACTCATCCTCAATATAAATTTCCCGTGTAAACACTTTTTTAAGGAAATCAAACTTACTCATCTTGGCGTAAAAATTTATAATGAAACAATCTTCATCGAAGATAAAAACGGCATCAGTTACGCTTCACTTATGTTTCCTGATAAACTCTCTTTCATAAGCAAAGAAAACAGCGACCTTGACTGCATAGAATCAGGAGCCATATCAGTTACCCCGATAACCAACGAACATCTCTCCCCTCCTGCCATCGAAACCATCTCATCCATACTCTCCCACATAAACTTCTAAATATTTGGATCTAACTATTTTGTATTTGATTTAATTCTCAATTCGAATGAGATTGATTGATGAAACTTAAAAGAAATTTTTATAAAGAAACTAAAAAAAGAGAACTATGAAGAAGAAAATGAAATACTCAGCACCTGCTTTACTCGCTATTGCTGAAAACTACCTTGCTTTGGTATGCAAAAGTGGTTCTACACCGAGTGGGGATGCCCGTCCTTTTTCTGCTTGCTATGCGAATGGATCTGATGCCGAAGTCTGCGCTAGCAATGGTCAGGCTCCGGGGCTGTATGAATCCTCTGGCCAATGTGTAGCAGGAAATAGTGATTCAGGGGACGAAAGTTATTGCGGAAATGGACCAAGCAATCCTGGTAACAAGTTCAGTTCGTGTGTCAATGGAGGAGGATTTGTTGATACTTAATCGTTAGTCGTTTTTTATTGTTTTATGCCTTGCGTAACCCTCAAATAAAGGCTCAGAAAGGAATAAAACCCAAATGACCTATGGCAACCTTTTCGTATTCAATTACCAATGGAAGATATAAATATAATTCTAAATTGATTCTTATAATCTGATACACCAGTTTGTATTTGGCACCGATGATTCGAAGAGGAAAATATTAGAAAACTACTGGATGAACTTCTTGATTGGATGTGTGAAGTTATACAAACCAGTCTTATTACTCTCATTACTTGTCGCCGCCGCCATGAAAGCGTATTGCTTTCCGCTCTCAAGCCCTCTCATATAGCCTCTGCTCATTGAGGAAGTCTTGCTATGCCAATCTTCGATCTTTTCAGGCTCAGGAAGGAAAGCAACAAAACAAATCGCCTAATTACTCAAAAACTTATCATTTTCGTCTGGCTCTAGAAGGGACTCTTGAGAGAATATCAAATTATTTTTTTTTAGAAGCTCTTTGAGCTCTTTTCTCAAGATAATCTTCAGTCATCAAAGCAGAAATCTTCTCCGCAATCCCGCCCAGTTCTCTTTCAGATAACTTGCAGCGCCGCTTATTGTCATTGCATCTATTCCGGCACTGCCTTTGTTAGCCTTCACTTTCTTCCAGGCTTCTTTCATATTTTCCCGTTCGACCACTAACTCTATTAGATTTTCTTCGCTCGGCTAATAATCCCAATTCTCCCTGAACCATACGGAACTCCATTATGTTTCTCCCAGATTTGGCTTGAAGTTGCTTCTTCATCTTTTCTGCTCCTGTTGTCCTGAAAGTTTCGGTTCGTTCCGTTTAACATGTTCAGACCTTCATTGCGTCGAACTGCAACTACTATGTCTTCTGCTGACTTCTTGATTCTCAGTCTGTCATCACTGACAGGATTTACGCCAGTACCTATTTGTCGAGCCTTGGACTTTGAAGATTATGGCCTTCTCATCCGGCACTAACGCCTCTTATCCGATTCCTGTTCGTCAGACCAGCGCTTTGCTTTCAGCTTCCTTCAGATTCTGTCTCGCGACAGACACCCTTGCTGTTCAGCTAATTCTTCC
This sequence comes from Lentisphaerota bacterium, assembly GCA_037127655.1. Classification (GTDB taxonomy): domain Bacteria; phylum Verrucomicrobiota; class Lentisphaeria; order Victivallales; family GWF2-38-69; genus GWF2-38-69. Next base: position 25,760 of record JBAXXY010000011.1, on the reverse strand, counting down.
CCTCGACTGGCAAATACGATTACCTCAATTGCTAGAGTTGCACCATGCCGGGCGCACCACCAAAAAAAAGGCCGATATAAATCGGCCTTTAGAACTTTATGTTTTTAGTAAATTATGGAGGATCTACCTGAGCCTAAAACCAATGATTTGAGCTTGGAATTAAATTCTTTTTGTTTCATCAAATCTTCCATATCCATATGGAAACGGTATTTCCAATAGTGCTTCGGAATACTAGGCACATTGATTCTTTCGTCATTAGGATTTTCCACCCTGAGTTTTCCGTCAATACCAATAAGATCCTGAATCGGGAATACTGCCCACATGCTTGGAGAATTAAGGTGATCAACCAAAATTTTCTCGACTATCCATGGTTCGCAGTAGTATGGAGCATCTCCGCCGCACTTCAGAACTTCATTGTAATACTTCTGAGTTTTGGCTCTATCTTCTTCCCACCAGCCTCTGACAGTGGACATATCATGGCAGGACGCAGTACATACAGACATATAAGGATAATTCTGAGTCTGCCCAAATGTCAGATAGTTTTCCTTTGGCATTCTTTGAATTTTCAAACTCAATATACCAAGTTCGTCCATTACGCCCGGAACGCATTCTGGCACCATTCCGAGGTCTTCGCCGCAGACAAGCATATTGGTAGCTTTAGTTAATGCCGGAAGTTTAACCATTGCCTGTTCGCGCCATAGTCCTTCCTGTCTCTTGTAAAAATAATCCAGATAGAGATCATAAATCCTCTTCCTGAATTCACCGTCAAGTCTTTTGAAGGATTCTGTTTTTGCTATTTCAATTCGAGGATGATATGCGTCGGCTTTATTCTTGTCCTTTATGAAAAGCACATCTACAAGTAAATCCTGCAAGCCTTTTCTCAGAGTTGCTCTGGAGGATTTTTCCGCTTCGCTCATTTCTGGAGCTATATAGAAGTATTCGTCTATCAGCCTTTGAGTTTTTAATTCATCTTTCAATGCATATTTGCCTGGAGATATTTCTTTCAGGAAAGAACTAATCACAGAATTTTCAGAACCTTTGAACTTGTTTACGATCATATCTCTTGTTATCAGACAGTCGCACAATATTTTCTCATCTGCAGGAAGTCCGGCTGAAGTTATCTCATTCTTTGTTATCGGTAATGCAGGGCTGAAGTTTCCAAGCAAACCGCTAATAGCATTATATGGAATTTGCCAGATTCTGAAGAAACCAAGAAGGTGGTCAATACGATAAGCATCAAAGTATTGAGACATGTGAGTCAAGCGGCCTCTCCACCATTTGTAGTTGTCTTTTGCCATCTCATCCCAATTGTATGTCGGGAATCCCCAGTTCTGGCCGTCGGCAGCATAATCATCAGGCGGAGCGCCTGCCTGAGCATCCATGTGATAGAGATTTGGTGCAGACCATGCGTCAACACTAAATCTTATTACTCCAATCGGAAGGTCGCCTTTAAGGAAAACGCCGTTTGCTCTGGCATAGCAGGAAGCTTCAACAAGCTGTTTATGAAGCTGATACTGTATGTAATAATGAATAGCAATTTCATCATAGTGCTCTGTGCCGGGGGCTACGAGTGCATCTACTTTTTTCTTATTGAAAACAGCATATTGACCCCATTGATTGTAATCAGGCGTGCCATAAAGGTCTCTGAGATAGCTGTAAGCGGCATAGGAAAAAAGCCACTCTTCATTTTCCTTAAAGTATTTTATATAGTCTGGATCAGCAAAAACTTTATCTTTCTGAATATCATAAGCCATCTTGTAGATTCTGGATTTGATATTCATTACAGCTTCATAATCAACTCCCTTTTTTGCATTGAGAACTTTCTTTCTTTCTTTTAGTATTTCATTGGTAATTCCGAAAGGAAGTTCGCCAAGAGCGTCTATGCTTATAAACATCGGATGAAGAGCAAAAACTGATATTCCTCCATAAGGATAGGAGTCAGTCCATGTATGAGTAGAGACTGTGTCATTGACAGGAAGAAGCTGTATCATATTTATTCCAACTTCTTTGCACCAGTCAACAAGTGCTTTGATATCGGCAAAATCTCCTACTCCGAAACTATTCTTGGTTCTTAGAGAGAATACAGGAATTGCTACGCCTGCTCCTCTCCACTCCATATTTGAATAGTTAAATCCCTGATCTTTCCTGAAAATAACACTCTTTTTAGCATCTCTAAGATCAATAACTCTGTTATCACCTGTCTCTAGGTTAGTGCTTTTCTTTGGTACAGTAATTGCGTATTTGTATTCAATTTTTGCATTTGAGCTGAATTCTAAGGCTACTTTCCAAGTGTAAGGTTTAACCTCAACCATCGGGATTGCCTTGTCAGCATCCCATACATCTAACTCCGCAGTGGAACCTAATATGGCGACAGAATGACCTGGCAATATTTTGGGGGTTGTTATCTCGAAAACCACAACTTTGGAAGTTTTTGATTTTGGCACAGGCACACTGAATTTCTTAGCTGCTACTTCTCTTTTGAAAATTACATTTTTAAAGGCCGATGAAGTCAAAACCTGAGCATTGTTATCTTTCGCCTGCCATGAATCAACGAGTTCTACATAATCAAATTTATTAGGTTCAAATTCGACTAATCTCTTCTCCCCTGTTTCTGAGTTTGGATTTGTCCCGTCTTCATTACAATGAACATAGTTGTACTCAATCTTCGCAGAATCGTCTGGCAAGTCCAATACAGCAGACCACATTGCCGAGCCCTCATATTTCATCTTGAGCGCTTTCGGGATGCTCCATTCGCCTAATCCTTTCCCGGCTCCTGAAATAAAAACGGAACTCCCCATTCCCGTATTATATTTAATGGAAAATGCAATTTTCATCTTGTTTTACCTTAAAAAAATTAGTTCTAATAAAAAACCGCACTCTCATCATTTTATTTTGAAAATGCGGTTAGTAAGTTACTGCTTTATAATTAGTTATTTTGCTTCTTTAGCAGGATCTGTATCCTTAACTCTTAGCATAAGGACAGCCGCGATGAACCAGCTGATACCGCCGCAGGCAACTCCGAATGCGCTGTTATTGCCAAGGAAATGGAGCATAAGCCATCCAAATCCGATTGAAGCAACAATCTGTGGAAGAGTAATAAAGAAGTTAAATACGCCCATGTACAAGCCCATCTTCTCCTGTGGGATATGAGATGAAAGGATAGCGTAAGGCATTGTAAGTGTGCTGCCCCAGGCAATACCGATACCAATCATAAGAACCATTACAAAAATCTTTAAAGCCCCGGTGCTTCCCATATGTCCAACCATAATTACAGCCGCCATAGCTATAGCGCCCAGAAGCATGCTTATAATGTGTGTCCATTTACGGGTAATAGCCTTGGCTATGAACGGCATGAGGAATGAATATACAAAGCATACAACATTGTACATTGCAAAGCAGAGGCCGGCCCATTCCAAACCTTCGAGATACTCCTTTGAACCAACTGCGCCAAAAAGACTAGCTACAGTTACGCCGAAATAAATCCACATAAGGAAGAAGCCCATCCATGTGAAGAACTGCACCCATGCGAGTTTTCTCATGGTTTCAGGCATATTCACTATGTCAACGCATATTTCTTTCAGGAACTTACCTGCGCTGCCGCTCTTTTTCTTCATTGACTTGAACTCTTCCATATTCGCAGGAGGTATTTCCTTAACAGTACAAATCGTCCAGAGTACGCATACTATGAATATTACTGCGCCGAATGAGAAAGAGAATTTAATGATGTATGGAAGTTTGTTAGCAAAGAGCCCAAAAAAGAAGTTAGGTAAACTTGCCGCTACTGTATCAGATGAGAAATGGAATACATTCTGAAGAATCCATGGAAAGGCTGAAGCCGCTACAGCTCCTATTGATACAAAGAGTGTCTGAATTGAATAACCTAATGTTCTCTGATCGAATGGAAGCATATCAGCTACAAATGCACGGAAAGGTTCCATGCTTATATTCACAGAAGCGTCAAGGACCCATAGAAAACCTGCGGCCATGATAAGCGAGCCTGAGAAAGGCATACCGAATAAAGCCAATGAAGCAAGTATTGCTCCTACGAGGAAGTAAGGATGCCTTCTTCCGAGTTTGCACCATGTGTTATCGCTCATGTGCCCGATGATAGGCTGAACAATCAGTCCTGTCAAAGGCGCGGCAAGCCAAAGAATAGGAATCTGGTCAGGATTGGCTCCAAGATATTCATAAATTGAACTCATATTTGCCATCTGGAGTCCCCAGCCAAACTGAATTCCCATGAAGCCGATGCTCATGTTAATGATCGTTAATACCGATAACCTTTTCTTCTTTTCTTCCATTTTTTTTAGTTCCTTTTTTTATTTTTTTGATGGAATTTATATAAATTTAATCAGAATTAGAATTCAAAATTTTCTATTGAGTCTTTGCCGTAAACTACTGTCATGCCTAGTGGCGGAATCTTGATGCCATTCATGAATATATTGAGCTGATCAGTTCCGGATTTATCTCCGTAAACTACTGCATGCCATTTGCCTACGACTGCAAGAATATACTCTGTATCAGTATTATTGAATGCTACGATAATTGTCTTCCAGCTGTCGCCATTGGAATTATCGGTTAAGGCATAAGCAATAATAGAATCTGCATTGGGGTCTGTGAAAAATCTTAAATTAGCCTGAATCATAGCTGAATCAGTCATTCTGAATGCCGGATGTGCTTTACGGAGAGCTATAAGACCTTTATAGAAATCAAACATTACTTTGTTCTTACTCTTTAAACTCCAATCTATCGGATTAACTAGTGGTTCATTGCTGTTATAGCTATTATCATCGCCTCGTTTTGTTCTTCCGAATTCATCACCTTCAGCAAAGAGAGGAACTCCCTGCGAAGTCATCACTATGCCGAAAGCAAGCATATCGCGTTTAGCTGTTTTAGCGTCAGGATCTTTTGGAAGAGAAGCCTTTATCTTGTCCCAGAGACAGAGGTTATCGTGACAGGAAGAGTAGTTTATGCTCTCATTTGGTGTTGCAACAGGAATCTTGTCATCATCATTTCCGCCTGTAATAGAGCCCTGGATATGCTTCTTGAGTTTGTCAATAACCTTTGGGGCATCGACGCCCTGCACATAGCCTAATGATTTATTTACAAGCATGTTGCCGACTAGGCAGTTTCTGATGCCATCATTAAATGCTCCGACTCCTGTTTTCTGAACATTTTCCTGAATCATCCTTTTGCTCTCGTCTATGCCGGTCGGAATATTCCAGCCTTCTCCATAAATAATAGCATTTGGATTTATGGCTTTAACCATATTGTAAACATCACAGATTGTTTCCTTGTCCATAATTCCCATCAGGTCAAATCTGAAACCGTCCATATGGTATTCTTTAACCCAGAATTTGACTGAGTCTAGTATAAATTTCCTGACCATTGGCCGTTCTGTAGCTACATCGTTCTTACAGCCTGAACCGCTGTAATACTTGCCGTCATCGCCAACTCTGTAGAAGTAATACGGCACGATCTTGTCAAATATTGAAAGGTCGCCTAACCCTGTCTTGAATGTGTGATTATAAACCGCATCAAAGATCACTCCTATTCCATTTGAGTGAAGTGTCTGAACCATATTTTTGTACTCAACCATTCTGTAAATGCCATTCGGATTAGTGGCGTAAGAACCTTCAGGATTATTGTAGAGAACCGGATCGTATCCCCAGTTATACCAAGTGTATGAAGAGTTCATTTCAGCTTCATCGCCGGTACCGTAATCATAGTTCGGCAAAATCTGAATATGTGTCACGCCAAGTTCCAGAAGATTATCCAGTCCGGTGGAAAGTTTATCCGTCGTCTGAGTGTTGTATTCTGTAAGCCCTAGATACTTACCCATTTTGGAAGCGTCAACTCCTGATGTGGGAGAAATAGTATAGTCTCTAAGATGAATTTCATTGATAACAGCATCCACATTGTTCTTTAAAGCTACGAATCTATCCAATTTCCAGCCGGGGACGCTTCTATTTACTTCATCCATATCAAAAACAAGGGATTTCGATGAATTAACAGCTGAACCTTGAGAATAAGGATCTGCGACAAGAATTGTCTTAATTTTTCCATCATATCTCTGGGTTATTTCGTAAAGATAATATTTGCCCTTCAAGTCTCCGCTGCAATAAGCTTTCCATGCCCCATTTTCTATTTTAAACATCGGTGTTTTTGTCGCAAAGTTGCTGTCTTCATTATTGTAATAATCGTATGTCCTGACGCTTACAGCAAGAGCAGTAGGAGCCCATAATCTAAACTCGGTTCCAACTTGTTTGTACAAAAATCCCAAATCATTACCGGCATATAAGAATTCAATGTTATTCAATACATTTCTGACTGTAACCATGTACTTGTCTTTGTTGTCAAATACTACGAAATACCTTCCGGTGATATCCGAAAGAGGAGATGTAAGTGTTATCTTCGCTGTATCGGAGCGCGCTGCATTCACATCAGCAGAAGCTGTAACTGACAAAATATCATAAGCTTTCTTGTCGAAATCTATGATTTCAAACCTTGCCTTGGCCTTATCATTGAAAACTATCTCCTGAGGAAGCTTGATGGTGATTGTATTGAAATCATCTAGCCAGGCACAGAGATTTTTAGCTCCCATATTATCATCTTCTGCTTTTAGGTTGTTAAATCCAAGAAAAAAAATTAAAGACCACAAAAAAATAGCGCATAGGGACTTTTTGCAAAAACAATTTATCATAACAAGCATGGATACCTTTTAGAAATCATATTCAAGAAATAAACTTAATAGGAAACTTCTCTTGATTCTAAATAAGAGCTGAAAATTTAACAATAGGCATTTTGTAAAATTTTGTTTTTTAAACTCATATCAGAATGAATAGGCGAATTAACTTTTTCAAAGACTATCTGATTGATAGGTTTGGACATCCCTTGTACAGAATCCCAGTAGATCTTGCTTTAAGCTGTCCGCACAAAGGAAAGGACTCTTCAGGATGCATTTACTGCGCCGAAGATGGCGCCAGAGCTGCCCATTTACAACGACACCTCAATATCGCCGCACAAGTAGAAGAAGGTATTAAATATGTAAATGGAAGGTATTCTGATGCTCATGGTAATTATATCGCCTACCTTCAGACCTACACTAATACCTTTGGAAACCTCGATACGCTTAAATCCCTTTACGAAGAAGTTCTAAAATCAGCGCCTTTCAAAATGCTGATGCTTTCCACCAGACCGGACTGTTTGGACGATAAAATCCTGGAATATCTTGCTGAACTTAATAAAAGAATCGAAACCTGGGTAGAGATCGGCGTGCAGACAGCCAATGATAAAACGCTCTCATTGATTAATAGAAACCATAACTTCCAGTCTGTCATTGAAGCATCGTCCAAACTAAAAGCCATAGGAGTAAAAACCTCTGCGCACATAATGCTTGGTCTCCCAAATGAAACACTTAGTGACTATATAAATACTATACAGGAAGTCTGCAAACTTGGCTTTAAAGGAATCAAACTCCATAACACTCTGATTCTTAAAAACTCTTATCTCGGCAAACTCTTTAATACAAACTCTATAATAACTCCTGACTCCTTAGAAGTAGCCGGAATATTCTCAATACCAAAAATTAATGAATACGAGTACATAGATTTACTGATTAAACTTCTTCGCATTATACCAGAAGACAAAGTCATCATGAGGCTGACAGCCGATGCTCAGGAGTCCAATATCCTCTTCCCTAAATGGAACATGCCGAAACCAAAAATACTCGAAACTCTCCTGTCAATAATGGAGGAAAAGAACTACACACAGGGTGACTCAGTCGGCAAGATAGAAGAGGTCTTCTCAAAGGATGCCTCATCTTCGACGAATTCATATCTAAGAATAAAAACACAGGACGAGAGCTTCACATTTTATAATCCTTTGTTCAAGGAAAACTATCACTCTTCTTCCGGAGCTGCTTCTGAAGCATATTATAAATTTGCCTTGCCGTCAAACTTCAAAGATCGGCTCAATGACAAACACACCATTGATATTCTCGATGTAGGTTTCGGGCTGGGTTATAATGCCTTTTCAGCTTTGAATGAGATAAACAAGTTGAACGGAAATGCCAATATTAAGTCTCTCGAACTCGACGATTCTTCACTGAAACTCGCCTTGACCATTTTTGATAGCTCAAGTAGAGAATACGAAATCCTAAACTCTCTTCGAGCAAAAAGCCTATGGACAGACGAAAAAAATACCATTGAGCTCTTTCTGGGCGATGCAAGAAAGTCCGTCTGCAAACTTCAAGCAAAATTCGACCTCATATTTCTGGACGCCTTTTCGACCTTGAAGAATACTGAATTATGGACTTATGACTTCATAAAGAAACTCGCATCACTGCTCAATCCAAATGGGGCGATTATCACATACTCGGCAAGTTATAGTGTCAGAGGAGCGTTCATAAGGAATAAAATGTTTGTCGGAACCACAAAGCCATTCGGCAGAAAGAATGGCGGCACAATCGCTTCCTTCGACAAAGGAACTATAGAATCTCCACTCCCTGAAAAGGACTTGAATATCATCCTGAAATCCACTGCCGGAACTCCCTATCGCGACCCAAGTTTTTCATCAGAAAACAAACAAATCCTAGCGCTTCACGCCAGAACCATTATGAAACTTCGCTCAAAAGGCATCCCAAAATGGTTTAATAAAACATAAACTACACATTCTTGAACCAAAATATTTTTATGTGTTTTTCGCCTTTGTTTGGTAAAATTTTAAACATCTCCTGTTACTATATCTTAGTATTTGAATATTAGAAAAAATGAGGTCAACATGAAAATCGCCGAAGGAAAATTTAAAGGCATTCTTCTGATAGAGCCTGATGTATTTGCCGACAATAGAGGTTTTTTTCTGGAAAGCTACAGCAAGAAAAAATATCAGAAACTAGGAATAAACTGCGAATTTGTACAAGATAACCACTCTGCTTCTACCAAAGGGACGCTAAGAGGCATGCACTGGCAATTAAATCCCGGTCAGTCAAAATTAGTCAGAGTTACACTTGGTGAAGTCTTTGATGTAGTAGTTGATATTAGAAAGAACTCCCCGACATTCGGTCAATGGGAAGGATTCTATCTGAATTCAGAAAACAAAAAACAACTTTTCATTCCTGTCGGATTTGCCCACAGTTTCTGCGTAATAAGCGACAAAGCCGAATTTATTTATAAATGCGACACATATTATTCGCCAAAAGATGAGCGCGGTTTCATGTGGAACGACCCTACTATTGGCATTAAGTGGCCCATAAACTCTCCTGTGCTCTCGCAAAGAGATTTAAATCAAGCGTTTTTTAAAGAAATTTCTTCTGAGGATTTTTTTTAAAACAAAAAGTTCTTTTATTTTTTGAATTACTTCTTTAGCCTATTATAATTACGAATTTAGTGCTTTAATTAAAGTTCAACAAAAAAAACACAAACCTTCGGAGTAATCAATTACTATGAGTATTTCGGCAGCTAGCGTTAGAAATTTTGCGTTATCAGGACATTTGCGTTCGGGGAAAACTTCACTTTGCGACCTGATTCTTTTCAAGTCCGGCAAAGTTGACAGACTTGGAAAAGTCACCGATAGAACAAGCGTATCTGACTACACACCTGAAGAACAACTCAAACTTAGCAGTATCTATTCAACAGTGCTCAACTGCAAATGGAAAGATAACTATTTCTTTTTTATGGACACTCCAGGCTATGGAGAATTCATTTCTGAGCCTATTGCAGCAATAACTAATTCAGACATGGATCTCATAGTTGTTGACGCTGTTGACGGCGTCCAAATAGGCACAAACCGTTCGTGGAAAATAGCCAAGAAAAACAACCTCCCGGTTGCTTTTTTCATTAATGGCCTAGATAGGGAAATGGCTGACTTTGACAAAATCCTTGAGCAAATCCAGGAGAGCTTCGGAAAAACAGTCTGTGTTCCTGTGGTTATTCCTGACTCAAGCGGCACATCCTTCTCCTCTGTGATTAATATTCTAAAGACTCAGAATCCGTCAGGCGAAGCAAAAAGTTACTTTGAAAAGATCTCTGATGCCGTAGCCGAATCTGACGAAGAACTGATGATTAAATACCTGGATGGTCAGAAACTAAGTGATCAGGAAATCTTAAATGGCCTAAGAAAAGCAATTTTAGCAGGCTCATTCGTTCCTGTTTTTGCCGGCAGCGCCGCAAAAGATATCGGAGTAGAAGACCTTCTGAATGGACTGATTGAATTGATGCCAAATCCGCTTTCAAGAAACTTGATTAGTAAAGCCGACAAAAAAATCACAATTGCCCAAGACGGCACAGGAATAGCCAAAGTTTTCAAAACTTTCAACGATCCATTTCTTGGACAGCTTGTGTTCTTCAGAGTTTATAGCGGCACCTTCAATTCAGATGCTGAAGTATTTAATGTGACCAAGAATGTAAAAGAAAGATTTGGCACAATACTTCTTGTAAATGGCAGAACTCAGGAAAAAGTTCCCTATCTTGTTCCAGGAATGATCGGAGCAATGGTAAAACTCAAGAGCACATCTCTAGACCACACTCTGAGTACTGCACATTCAGCTCCTGAAGTCCCAAATATGATTTTTCCGGCTTCAGTAATGTCGTATGCTCTGACAGCTGTTAAGAGCGGCGAAGAAGACAAGATTGCTTCTGGACTAAACAAACTTTCAGCAAGCGATCCTACTCTCAGACTAGAAAGACATCCTGAAACACATGAAATGCTCCTCTCAGGTATGGGTGATCAGCATCTCTCTCTTGCTATTAAAAAGCTCAAAGAAGACGGCAAGGTGGAAGTGCACACAGCAAATCCTAAGATTCCTTACAGAGAAACAGTTACCTCCATTGGAGAAGGTCACTACAGGCACAAGAAACAGTCTGGTGGACACGGGCAATTTGGCGAAGTTTACCTGAAAGTTTCTCCAAACGCTGCAGGTTATGAATTTGTCAATGATGTTGTCGGTGGAAGTATTCCCAGGAACTTCATTCCTGCTGTAGAAAAGGGCGTACTGGAAGCCATGGTGGACGGACCACTTGCCGGATGCCATGTAGAAAATATAAAAGTCGCAGTATATGATGGTAAATTCCACGATGTGGACTCTTCAGAAATGGCGTTCAAAATCGCCGCACGCGGCGCTTTCAGGGACGCTGTAGAAAAAGCAAAACCTATCCTTCTTGAGCCAATCCAGACTGTTAGAATTTTCATACCTGACCAATACATGGGAGACATAAGTGGAGACCTGAACCATAAGCGCGGCAGAATCTTAGGCATGGAAGTTGAAGATGGTTTACAGGTAGTCAAAGCTGAAATTCCTCTAGCTGAACTCGCAAAGTACGCCACAGAATTAAGAAGTATTACTCAAGGCAACGGCACCTTTGAAATGAGTTTCGCCAGATACGAAATGGTTCCTTCCAATGTGGCCAAGGAAATCATAGATAATCATAAGAAACAACTTGAAGAAGAAAAAGAGTAATGCCACAATAATTTGATTTTTCTACAACCATCTATATTTTAGATGGTTGAGTATTATTAACAATTAAACACAAACAATCTAAACGGAAAACGATCAACAATGTCACTAAAAACAACCAAACAAGAAACCACTAACGAACAAAACAATCTACCTCTGTTACTTGATCTTGACAATATGCCTTCAATGGACTCTCTGATTAACAATACGAGTTCCATCGGATACAAAGAAGGCTCAATCATCAAAGGAAGAATTGCCGAAAAGCGCGACAACGGGATACTCGTTGACATCGGATGTAAAGCAGAAGGCTTCATTTCTAAAGATGAATTCAAGGATTGGGATTCTGTAGCAGTTGATGAAATGATAGATGTCTATCTCGAACAGATTGAAGACAACAGGCATCAACCTGTATTAAGCATACAGAAAGCTGCCTTCTCCAAAGACTGGACAAAAATTACTGAGAACTACAAAGAAGGCAGCGTAACCAGAGGCGTAATGAAACACCGCGTTAAGGGCGGCATAATCGTCGATGTTGATGGTATCGAAGCATTCCTTCCTGGTTCACAGATCGATGTAGCTCCTGTCAAAGATATGGATGCTCTTATCGGTCTCGAGTTCGACTTCAAGATAGTGAAAATCAATGAAGAAAGAAAGAATATCGTAGTATCAAGAAGAGAACTTCTCGAAGCTGACAGAGCTGACAAGAGAGCAAATATTCTCAAGAACATAACTAAAGGTAATACCTACAAAGGCGTTATTAAAAATATCACAGACTTCGGCGCATTCATTGATATGGGCGGGGTTGACGGGCTATTGCATATTACTGATATGTCATGGGGCAGAATCAACCATCCTTCAGAACTTGTCCAGGTCGGACAGGAAATTGAAGTCGTGGTTCTTGATATTGACTTTACTAAGGAAAGACTATCTCTGGGTCTGAAACAGAAATCAACTAATCCATGGGCAACCGTGGCTGAAAAATATCCTATCGGCACAAAAATTAAAGGCAAAGTTGTCAACATTATGCCTTACGGAGCATTTGTTGAAGTAGAAACAGGTATTGAAGGTTTGATTCATGTATCTGAAATGTCCTGGACAAAGAGAATCAGCAAGCCTACTGAAATGGTAAAACTCGGCGACGAAGTTGAAGCAGTAGTTCTTGATATTCAGCCTGAAACAAAGAAAATTTCTCTTGGACTGCGTCAGACTACTCAGAATCCTTGGGAAGTAATAGCCACTAAGTACCCGGTCGGAAGCAAGATCAAGGGCAAAGTTAGAAACATGACTAGTTACGGCGCATTCATCGAAATCGAGAATGATATTGACGGAATGATCCATGTATCTGATATGTCCTGGACTCGCAAAATTAATAACCCGACTGAAGTTCTGAAAATCGGCGATGAAGTTGAAGCAATAGTTCTTGCTATAGACATTTCTCAGCAGAGAATTTCTCTCGGCATGAAACAGCTTGATACAGACCCATGGCAGAATATCGAAACCATCTATAAGATTGGCGATGTTGTCACAGGTAAAGTTTCCAAGATTACAGCTTTCGGCGCATTTGTAGAATTGAGCAATAAAATTGACGGTCTTGTACATGTGTCTCAGATTACTGAAGAACATGTAGAAAGAGTCAAGGATGTTCTCGATATCGGCAAAGAAATCAAGGCTAGAGTCATTAAGATTGACAAACCTGAAAGAAGAATCGGTTTGAGTATCAAAGCCGCTAATAAAGAGTATGTAAACGAAGAAGAACTCAAGGTAGTCGGCGAACAGGTAGCAGAAGCTCTTCGCTCAGGCGGAACCCTTGTCGGATTCGGCGAAGCTCTTGAAAACTCAGGCTTTACAGGTTTGAATTCTAATTCACCCCGCTAATATTCCAAAAGCTCTATTTATGAGGGAAAGTTTCCCTCATAAATATCTTTATTCAATTAAATCAATAAAACCTAAATAAAATAAGGAATTTGCCATGAATTTTTTAACACTTGCTACAGAAGCTGCAGCCCCTAGCGGTGGCGGTTTACAGGGAATGCTCGTAAGCTTTGGTCCTTTCATCCTCATTATCGTAGTTATGTATTTTCTGCTCTTCAGATCTCAGAGCAAAAAAGCTAAAGAACGCCAGAAAATGCTTGGCGCCATCAGAGCTGGAGACAAAGTTCTCACAGCTGGTGGAATCATCGGCGTGGTTGTTTCTGTAAAAGAAAAAACTATGTCAATAAAAATATCCGAAAATGTAAAAGTAGAAGTAATGAGAAGCTCTGTCAACGGCGTCCTCGAAAAGTCCGAAGACCAGGGAAAAATTGTAGAATAACTAAAGGCGATTTAACCAAATGAACAAACCAGTCCTAGCAAGAATCATAATAGTATTGATCGTCATAGCGATTTTCGCATGGTCAATGTTTCCATTGCACCAGCAGAACTTCTACAAAGTTTTAGCATCTGTATCAAATAATAGCCCTGATATAGTCAAGGTTATAGAACTTGCCGAGAAGAAGCAAGCTCAAGACCCGAACCTTTATCCCTCTGTAGCAGTCGATGAGGCCGCAAAAGAGCTCAATATTGAGATGGCTAACTATCTAAATATTAAAGATGTTCTTACCAATGCCGATGTATTAAGATTCGTAAGATCCAAATGTGCAAGCTCGATTAAGCTGGGACTGGATTTAAATGGCGGCACAGAATTCGATGTAAGCGTTGTCCCTAACAAGGCTACGACCGATTCTGAAAAAGCCGCTCTTCAGGGAGTTTCCATACCTCAACTTAGAGATAGAGTTATGGAAATTCTTAGAAATAGAATTAACAAATCAGGGCTAGTGGAACCTGAAATTGCAGCTGAAGGGACAAACAGGATTTCCATAAAAATCCCTGTCTCTACAGAAGAGCAGAAGAAAGAGTACATGAAGCTAATCCAGATGTCGGCTCAGCTTGAATTCAGGCTCGTGTCTGCAAATAATGAACAGCTCATCTCTCAATACGAAGCCGCTCCTCAAACTTTTGTTCCACCGGTAGGTTTAGAAAAAATGATGATGGTTGCTTCTGACAGATTCGGGAAAAAGAGAACAGATACAGTTTTTGTCGAAATCCACCCTGAGATGTCCGGAACTAATATTATCAATGGATTTGTTACAGCAGACCAATACGGGCAAAGGCAGATTGCTCTGGAATTTAACGGTGCCGGAGCCGCTGAGTTTGGCAAAGTAACAAGCGCAAACATCGGCAGAAGACTAGCAATAGTCCTTGACGGCACTCTTTATAGCGCGCCTACAATTCAAGGCGCAATATATGGGGGGAACGCTTCAATCACCGGTGACTTCTCGCAGGAAGAAGCGCAGAATGTGGCTACTGCATTAGCATGCGGCAATCTGCCTGCCACCATCAGAATTGACTCCACTTTCGACACAGCCCCGACACTTGGCAGAGAAGCAGTAAATAGCGGAATGATAGCAGGATTACTTGGACTGATTGCTATTGCTCTCTTCATGCTTATTTACTATATGAAAGCAGGATTAGTGGCCAATATTGCTTTAATAGTCAATATAATACTCATCATGGGAGCTATGGCTTCTTTAGGAGCAACACTAACTCTTCCTGGCATTGCAGGAATAATCCTCGTAATGGGCATGGCAGTTGATGCCAATGTTCTTATCTTTGAAAGAATAAGAGAGGAACTTGAGGCCAATAAAACTCTTTTGAATGCCATTGATATCGGCTACAAAAGGGCCTTTGCCACAATTATTGACTCTAATACTACTACCCTGATAGTAGCTTTGGTTCTGTACTGGCAGGGAAGCGGCCCGGTTAGAGGTTTCGGAGCTACCTTAAGCATAGGTATAGTCTGCAGCATATTTACAGCAGTTTTTGTAACAAGGCTTATCTTTGATATTTACAATAAATATTTCCATATCAAGGGATTGAAGATGTTAAGTATCTTCCACCACATCAAAATAAAATTCCTTTCGCTATGGAAATACTGCATCACGATCTCAGCAATCCTGATGCTTGCTTCAGTAGTAATTGCTATTGTCAGGCACGATACGATATTAAGTGTGGACTTCACTGGTGGCACTCAGATTGTAGTTAACTTCCAAAACTATGTTTCCCAAAACAATATCAAGAGTTCCTTGGAAAAGGCAGGATACGATGCGACAATTTCGTATAAGTATTCGCCTGTTGAAGGCAATAAACTCGAATTACTGCTCAACAACAAGACCGAAGATACCGTTAAACAGAGTGGCGAAATGACCAATATTACTACAATTTTGAACAAAGAATTTCCAAACGCTAAATTCTCCGGCGGAACTGAGACAACAATCGGTGGTTTTGTAGGCGCTGAGTTCACCAAATCAGCAATAGTAGCAATCATACTTTCCTTCCTTGGAATACTAATATATGTGACACTGAGATTCGAATTCACTTATTCCATAGCTGCGATTATAGCGTTGATGCACGACCTCATCATAGGAACAGGAGTGCTCCTTGCCTGTGACCGGCAGATAACTCTTACTGTTATTGCCGCATTGCTCACAGTCGCAGGGTATTCAGTTAATGACACAATAATAGTATTTGACCGAATAAGAGAAAATCTAAAACTCCGTAAGGACATGAAATACACTGAAATCATAGACTTGAGTATCAACCAGACCTTAAGCAGAACAGTTATTACTTCATTCTTGACTTTACTTGTTGTGATCATGCTCTTCTTCTTCGGAGGAGTAAGCATAAACAGCTTTGCCCTAGTGATGATGGCAGGAATAATTGTGGGAACCTACTCGTCAATCTTTGTAGCTTCCCCTCTTATAGCTTACTGGCACAAGAAAGTAGCTGGAGTCAGAGAGTAACCACTTAAGAGCCCGATTGTAAAGTTGGGCTTATATTTTTCAACTATGCCAAAAGAAATTAAAACCATATGTGTATTCTGCGGTTCCGACTTCGGCGCTAGAGATGAATACGCTGAAGCTGCCGCTGAATTAGGTAAAACTATTGCCGAAAGAGGAATCAGACTCGTTTACGGTGGAGCCAAAATAGGTCTCATGGGAATAATAGCAAAGAGCGTTATGGAAAACGGCGGACATGTAATAGGAATCATGCCTCAGCATTTGGCTGATATGGAAATAACTTATGATGACATTTCAGACATTCGTATAGTTGATACAATGCACGAGCGAAAAGCTCTTATGGAAAGCCTGTCTGACGCATTTATAGCAATGCCGGGCGGAATGGGAACATTGGAGGAGATTTTTGAAATACTCACCTGGGCAAAACTTCAGCTTCATAATAAACCCTGTGGATTTCTCAATATTCTAGGCTATTATGACAAACTTATGGATTTTCTTAATCACGCTAAAAGCGAAATGTTCATCAAAGACGATTTTGATACTCTCTTCAAGATTGATGACAATGTTGATTCCCTCTTAGTTAAACTTGGGTTAAAGACACTTAAAAATGCATAAAAATAAACCTATAAAATCATTTTTTTTCTGGATAGTCCTAATTATTGGATGCCTGATAGCCTATTTCCAATCAGGCCCTTCTAAACCTCAATTCTATATTCCTCAGAAGGCAAAGATAGACTCCAAATCCAAAACCGAACCACTATTCTTATCAAACTTTATCCCTCAGCCTACATATCTGAAAGAATCTTACAGCCCTGCCCTGACCAGTTTGAGCAATGGCGATTTGATTTGCTTTTTCTATGCAGGAAACGAAGAAGGATCTCCTGATGTAAACATCTATCAGACTAGATATCATGACAAAAAATGGAGCGAACCCAAAGTTACAGTTACTCCAAAGATGTTGAGTTATGACACAAGGCGATACACAAGAAAGGTCGGCAACCCTGCTGTTTATAGAGCTCAGAATGGCAAACTGCATCTATTCGTAGTCACAGTAACTCTCGGCGGTTGGGCCGGATCAAAGCTCAACCACTTGATTTCCTCAGATGAAGGCGAAACCTGGCAAAGAGCTACAAATTTAAAACTCTCTCCTTTTATTGATATCAGTAACGCTTCCAGAACAGCGCCTGTCGGACTAGAGGATGGCGGTTTTTATGTACCCATTTACTATGAAATGATCCGCTGTTACCCTGAAATACTCCGATTCAATAAAGATGGAAAATTTCTGGAAAAAATCAGGCTCAATGACCATAATGATCTCTTGCAGCCTGACCTGGTACCGATAAGCAGTTCTGAAGCTCATGCTTATTTCAGAAATAAAGGCGATGTGGACAAAATAACCTATACTCAAAAAACTACTGATGGAGGTCTTACATGGAATAATTTAGAGAAAACAAATCTGGAAGGTCCTGACTCATCATTAGTTGTCGCCAGACTAGATAAGAATCTTTACATAATGGTCTGCAATCTCGGAGATAGAGGCACTATTGTTCTTAACTCTTCCCACGATGGAATCAATTGGAATCAGGTAATGGTTTTTGATGAACTGAAAGGTTCGACTTTCGCCTATCCTGCAATTTCTGTTAACGGCAACATAGTTGATATAGTTTACTCTTGGAATGAAAGGGTGGCATTGAAACATATTACCTTTAATAAGGAATGGTTAATGAGCAAGGAGAATGTGAAATGAGTCAATTTTTAGTGGATAATCTTGTTCTTGCTACTTACTCCTTATTTATTTCATGGATTGTAATTTCAATTCCGTTTTTAACACGAAGCAGAAGCTCTTCAGTCAAATTCACAATAGCGCTAATAGTTTTTCTGGCTGCAAGATTCATACCTATATTTCAGTATTACTCTTTGGCATACATAATGTTTGGAGCGTTCGGCAATCTAAGCGTAATTACAATGTTCTTACTTCTCTATTTCATATACGCTGAATTAGTCCGAAACAATGAACTTTACGGTATCAGCCAAATAGTATTCTTCATTCTTGTGCTTCTTGCCGCATTGCTCTACTTGTCTGTTTTCGGATATCTATCCTGTGATGTTTATTCCTGGGGTTACTATCCTGCATGGATGTTGCTTTTCTATGTAATGATCCAGATTGTCTTCTCTATAAAAAGCAGACTTTTTGCTATACTTTGGCTCATAGCCTTGATTGCATTCATATTTAAAATACAGACATCTATTAACTTTTGGGATTACCTTTTCGATCCATTGCTCATCTCGATATCTATATTCTATTTGCTGATTTTTTGCATCAATAAAATTGTCAAACTCTTCTCCCATAGATAATAATCAAACTCTAAATTGGAGGCTTAATAAATGAAAAGAACTCTTTTGGCTACATTGTTTGCGCTAACAATATTCTCATTTCTTAACGCCGAAGACTCTACAACTGGTCTTTCTGATGCTAACTCTGCTTCAATAATCGACCAGTATGCTGAAATGCAGAAGAGCTTAGTCAGTGGCGCCTTTTCCAATGACCCATTCTTTAATAACAATGCCAAAACTCCCAAAGTCAATTATAATCTTGACCTGACTTCTGGTTACCCGGAAATGAAGTATAAAAAGAACCCTGACAACTACACGATTACATTTATTACTCCAGGCATGGATAGAAAAAATATAAGTCTGACACTCAAAAATAACACTCTGACTGTATCAGGCAAATCGAATATAAAGTCTTCTGCGAACAACCAGTCAATGAGTTATGATGAAGATATAGCAAAACAGTTTTTAAGAACAGTCTCTTTACCTGCCGATTCAAAATTAACTGAAATCAGCTCTAAATACGACAACGGCGTTCTGACTATTATTGTCCCGAGAGATAACAAAGTTGACGCCGAAAGTACCAAAACTATCTCGATTGAATAGCTGGATGTCTATTCTTCGCGGTTCAATATTTTGTCGGCAAGAATGTTAACTTCATCTGCATTAACTTGAAACAATCCTTCTTCTACCTCAAACTCTTGGGATTTTTGACTGGTCTTGAATACAATAATCTTCCCTTTCTTAAGCCTTGACACAAGCGATATATGTCCTTTATGAATTTGCATTTCCCCCATTTCTGCTGGAATCGTGACAGCACATGACATGCAATTGCATGCTACTTCATTTGGAGTAAGTATCCGTACTTTGATATTGTCTGCCATATTAATTTTCTTCAATCACTTCTGCTATGCCGCCTTTCATATAGAAATTCGCTTCAGGGATAGAATCATGCATTCCTTCCAGGATTTCCTTAAAAGCTCTAACTGTTTCCTCTACAGTTACCTGCTTCCCTGCTCTTCCTGTGAATACTTCAGCCACAGTAAATGGCTGACTCAGAAATTTTTGGATCTTTCTGGCTCGTGAAACGAGTATTTTATCCTCATTGGAAAGCTCATCTATACCTAGAATTGAAATAATGTCCTGAAGTTCTTTGTAGCGCTGTAATATCTGCTGGACTCCCCGGGCAGTATTGTAGTGTTCCAAACTTACTATGTCAGGAGAAAGAGCCCGTGAGTTTGATGCAAGAGGATCGACTGCCGGAAAGATACCCTGAGCTGTCAGCGAGCGATCTAATACTATTACAGCATCAAGATGCGCAAAGGTTGTAGCTGGGGCTGGGTCTGTCAGGTCATCTGCAGGCACATAAACAGCTTGAAATGAAGTTATGGAACCTGATTTAGTCGAAGTTATTCTCTCTTGAAGCTCGCCCATTTCCGTGGAAAGCGTGGGCTGATATCCAACGGCGCTGGGAGTTCTGCCCAGAAGAGCTGAAACTTCTGAACCTGCCTGTGAAAACCTATAAATATTATCGATAAAGAGCAGTACATCCTGAAGTTTTTCATCGCGGAAATATTCTGCAATAGTAAGAGCAGAAAGCGCCACGCGCATTCTAGCCCCTGGAGGTTCATTCATCTGACCAAATACAAGAGCTACTTTAGACTTGCTCAGATCTGATTGGTCAATCACCCCTGCTTGAGACATTTCATGATATAAATCATTGCCTTCGCGTGAACGCTCTCCGACTCCGGCAAATACAGAGAACCCGCCATGCTGTTTAGCTATATTATTTATAAGCTCCATAATTACAACAGTTTTACCGACACCTGCGCCGCCGAAAGCTCCGACTTTTCCTCCTTTAAGAAAGGGGCATATCAAATCAATGACTTTGATACCTGTAGTAAGCACTTCAGGTTTAGTGGAAAGTTCAGTCATAGCAGGCGGCCGTCTGTGAATAGGCATGTATTTTTCAACTTTGACAGGGCCAAGTTCATCTACTGGCTCTCCAAGAAGATTAAGAATCCTACCCATGACTTCCATTCCTACTGGCACCTTGATTGGAGATCCTGTAGCAGTAACTTCCATACCTCGTCTGAGACCTTCAACAGGTCCCATGGCAACCGTTCTGACCCACCTGCCTCCTACATGCTGCTGCACTTCGAGGACTAACTCCTTTATCTTATACCCGTTCATTTCCTCCGGGCTTACTATCAAAGCTTCATTTATAGAAGGAAGCTGAAGAGAGCTGTCAAATTCCACATCAACCACCGGGCCAATGACCTGAACTATCCTGCCTTTATGCATATCTTTTCACCTGATTAAACTATAATTATTTTTCTAAATAAAGCCATATATCATCTATTTGTGCTATCCCGCACTCTACCCCGATATCGCTGCCGCGCTGCTTATTTCAAGTATATCCTTGGTAATTGCAGCCTGACGAAGATTGTTATGAGAAAGCTCCAGTTTCTGTATCATTTCATCAGCATTGTCTGTGGCCTGTTTCATCGCGACCATTCTTGCGCTGTGAACGCTCGCTCTTGCCTCACGCATAATTTGCAGAAGCTGATAATCAAGGCTCCTGAATAAAAGCGATTCGTAAACAGAATGTGCATTAGGTTCAAAATCGAATTCACCAAGATCCTTTGATCGTGAGGTCGGAACAGTGGTCAGCGATGGCCTGGTGTGTCGTATGGATTCTGGCATTTGATCAAAACCTTTCTGAGCCAAACCAACAGGCAAAAAATTCCATGTAAAAGGAACTTGTTTAAAAGTAGATATAAAATAACTAAATATAATATCGACGCTGTCAATTTCGTCATCTAGGAATAGTTGAGTTATAAATCTGCATATCATCCTGGCTTCAGAAAGATTAGGCGGGTCGCTGTATGAAAAATCAATTAAAAAATTTCTTTTAGTCTTCTGAAGAAATTGCGTGGCTTTGGCTCCAAGAGCAATGAATAAAGTAGTATCAGTATCATATTTAGCGCATTCACGAAAAAGATTTGTATTTAAAGCTCCGCAAAGCCCTTTGTCAGAACCGACAATCACAACCAGTTTGCGGTTCATTGAGCGTTTTTCCATCAGTAGATGCTTGTAAGAACCCGAGCGGGCAGTAACCTCGTTAAGTATGCCATTAAGCATGTCAGCATAAGGGATTCCTCTGGCAGCGGCATGTTGAGCCTTTTTCATCTTTGAAATAGCTACCATATTCATGACTCTTGTCAGTTTGGACATCGACTTGACAGCTTTAATTCTACTTTTGATATCTTTAAGATTAGGCATATCTTCGCGTGTTTAGTATTATTTTGTAAATTCCATAAGTGTTTCCTGAAGCATCTTTAAGATTTCAGGGGTTATTTTATTTTTAACCCGAATTTTCTTTAAAAGTTCTTTTTTTCTTATACGGATAAATTCCAGAAGTTTATCCCTTGTTTTTCTAGTTTCTGAAACTGATACTGTATCGAAAAATCCGTTCTGGACAGCCCAGAGCTGAATAACCTGTTCCTCTACACCCACAGGAGAATATTGTCCCTGTTTAAATAGCTCTATAATTCTTTTTCCCCTTTCAAGTAGCGACAGAGTTTTAGCATCGAGATCTGAACCGAATTGAGCGAAAGTTTTGAGTTCCTGGTATTGGGCTAAATCAAGTTTAACTCTTCCGGCTACTTCTTTCATTGCCTTTATCTGGGCGGCAGAACCGACTCGTGAAACAGAAATTCCGACGGACATCGCAGGTCTTATTCCTTGATGAAAGAGATCGCTTTCGAGATATATCTGCCCATCCGTTATGGAAATAACATTTGTAGGAATATATGCCGACACATCGCCGGCCTGAGTTTCTATAATTGGTAATGAGGTAAGTGATCCGCCGCCTAAAATATTGGAAAGGCATGCAGATCTTTCAAGAAGCCGGCTGTGAAGATAGAATATATCGCCAGGGAACGCTTCGCGTCCGGAGGGGCGTTTCAGGACTAGTGAAATCTGACGGTAGGCCACTGCATGCTTTGAAAGATCGTCGTAGATGACAAGCGCATCCATCCCTCTGTCCATAAAGTATTCCCCAATAGCAGTCCCGCTGAAAGGCGCCAGATACTGCAATGCTGCCGAATCAGCGGCGTTGGCGGCAACGATTACCGTGTATCTCATAGCATCGTGTTCTTCGAGCACTCTCATAACATTAGCAACGCTAGCTTGTCTCTGACCAATAGCCACATAAACAGAATGCACAGGGCGGTAGGAGGTATCATTGTTTTCGAGAGCTTGCTGATTCAATTTGGCCTGATTAATAATAGTGTCTATAGCTATTGCCGTTTTTCCTGTGGATCTATCGCCGATTATCAATTCTCTCTGCCCTCTGCCAATGGGAATCATCGCATCAATTGAGGTTATACCAGTCTGAAGAGGTCTGGTGACTGATTGTCGCCCGATGATTCCGGGAGCGCCTCTTTCAACATAACAAAAGGTTTCCGATTCGATAGACCCTTTCCCGTCAATCGGTCTTCCAAGAGGATCTACGACCCTTCCGATAAGCATTTTTCCTGTAGGTATCTGAAGCAGCTTTTCTGTCCTTCTGACAAGTTGCCCTTCTTTAACTTTCTCTATCCTGTCCAAAACGATTGCTCCGACACTCGATTCTTCAAGATTGAGAGCTATTCCCATTATTCCATCTCCGAAATCAAGCATTTCATTCAGCCTGACATTTCGAAAACCTTCAATTTTAGCCACGCCGTCGCCAACTTCAATAACGACTCCGGTTTCCTCTTTATCCATATCTGGGTGAAAGGATTTGATGGTCTGCTTAATTTCTTCAATAACATTTTCCATAAGAGTTCACATATTAATTTTCAGTTTTTCATAAGAGTTTTTTTCAGTATTTCAAGTTGTCTTGCGACAGTATAATCTTCAATGTCATAGCCTTTCTCTATTCTCAACCCGCCGATCAAAGATTCATTTTTATCAAACTCGATGCCGCCTGTAAATTTTTCAATGTTTCCAATGACCGACAGAATCTGTTTTTGCCTTTCCTCAGACAATTCATTTGAACTGGAAATCCTCAGAGTATTTTCTCTGAGGTAAAGTGAAATCCTTTCCAGAAGAGATTCTAGAATAAATTCTTCATCTCTGCGCTTCTCATTTCGTAAGGATTTTATTATTTGCCTTATTGCGGAAAAGTCTGGAATCCCGCCGGAAAAAGAATTCTGCCATATAATTCTGGCTATCCTGCGATGCTGTAGTTTAACTTTCATTAGCTTATACCTGATTTTCCTGCAGAAATTTCTGCTGCCACAGCATTGAGAGCAGAATCAAGTAGTCGCTCACGGTCCTGATTTTTTAAGTTTTTCTCAGTAAGAATGCCGGTAAGATTCACAATTATCTCGGCAATTTCATTTCTAAGCTCTGATTTTAATTTTTCATGATGGAGAAGTGATTCTTCTCTGGCCTTTGCAAGTATCTGAACTGCGAGTTTTTCCGTCTTAATCATCTCCTGTTCTCTGAGCAAATCCACATCGGCTTTTGTTTCCATAATCAATTTTTCAGCATGTTCGCGAGCCTTGCGAATAATCTCGGATCTGGCTTCTTCTGATTCCTTGAGCGCTTTGCGTATCTTATCATTGTTGAGCGATGCCTCATCAGCATCTTTGCGCCTTTGATCAACAATCTTCATAACAACTTTAAATACAAAGCGATTGAGCACATAAGCAAGGATGAGGAAACATATCCCTTGGGAAATGAGATCAATTATGTTGACGCCAAACTTTGAAAATGACTCCCCGACTCCGGAAGGAGGAGCAATCTGGGCAAGCAGAAAAATATTATTCATATCATTACTCTTTTATCTTTTCCTGATCCAAAATAAATCATCTTGCCAGGAAGATGGCATAGAATACGCATGCTTCTGCAAAAGCAATTGCCAGAATGGATTGAATGAGAATTTTATTTGATACTCCAGGATTTCTTCCGACAGCCAAGCACGCGCCTAAGCCTATTAACCCTACTCCAATAGCCGCTCCGCCGGCAGCTATTCCAATGTGAAGATATTGCATTTTATGCTCCTATTTTTATACTTGATTTAAGTGTTAATTTTCTAATATCATTTGATATGTTTGCCAGATAATTCAGCATCTCCTTCATGGTCACTTTCGTGACTACAGACGAGCATTATGAAAACAGCCGATAAAAGAGTAAAGACCAGAGCCTGCACAAATCCCACCAAGGCTTCAAGAAAATAAAATGGCATCGGCAAGAGCCATCCCAAAGTCGGTACCTTTTTCATCATAGTCTCAATAAGGACGCCGCCAGCCAATGTATTTCCGTACAGCCTCAGGCCAAGAGAGAAAGGGCGTACCAATATAGATATGAGTTCAAGAAATCCTACGGCTATAAATACTACAATCATAACAATTGACATCACACCTTTCGAGTCCCCTTTGGGCCCGAATATGTGCAGAAAAAACCCAATAAATCCATTATGTTTAAGCGCAAGAATAAGCCAGAGTATGAAAAACAACGCTCCTAGAGCTAATGTCATATTCAGATCCGAACTACCGCATCTGAAAATGGGTTTTTCGACCATAAAGCCATCCACGGTCTCTTTACCCCATCCAATGCTTCCGACACCTGGTAATAACTCAGCCCAGTTCAAAAATAAAATAATGAAAAATACTGATCCAAGAAACCAGAATGTTTTACGGGCAAGTGATTCCCCTATAAGCTCCTGTAAGAATGAGAACAAGGCTGAAACAGAAAATTCTATAAGACCTGTAAACCTCTTGCACCTGTCTTTCTTAATTGAATAGTTAAAAAAGAGAGAGGCAATTATTATAAGGAGTACTACGATCCAAGTTGAGATCATAGAGTTTGTTACTCTCAGAAGATGAAGATTGAAAATATGGTGTGGTTTCATTGATCCATGAGAGGCTGATGAATTTTCTGCTTTCTTTTCAGTCAGCAACGACGCGGTTTGAGAGTCTTCATATTTGGCGGTGCTTGCCTGGTTTACAGTTCCAGTCGTTGCAGAGGTAATAGGAGCGGCATGGACTGATTGCAAATTGGTCATGCCCAAGCAAATTGGCAATACAAAAATGATGAAGTATTTTAGAAATATCTTATACATTTATATTTCTGTATCTGTCATGATA
>JBAXXY010000010.1:0-35975 GCA_037127655.1 Lentisphaerota bacterium | reverse complement strand
GATTATTGCTGCATGGGAGAGATCGTTGGTGAGAAGCTTCATGATATTGATTGGGCTAAAAAGCTTTTCATCAAAGCTGAAAGCAGAGTTGATAATTTTTATGGATATATGGGACTTGGAACATCAATAATCAAAATACTCGACGATAAAAAATGGGGTATGAAATTCTTCTTTGAGGCTGAAAAGAAAGCAGTTTCATCGGATGATTATGTATATCTTGCAAAAGCTGTTATGGAGCATCTTGGAAACGAAGAATGGTCAGATGAACTCTTTAATAGAGCCGATGAACTTTCTCTTAATGAGGACTATGATTATTTGTTAGTATTCTAGGTCAGACTCTTTACATTTGGAATCCTTTGATATCTTCACGGTTAGATTTGGAAACTAAAATCTGGAATTGATAATCTTGAAAAATCTCTTTCCATAGCGCGTGTATTTTTAGGCAAAAAGATTAAACTCTTCTAATAGTTTTTCTGATAGTGGAGGGAACTGCTTCGTCAGTTCCGTTTATTCGCGGTTCCGACAAAGCGGAACCCTCCAATATGTTGTAATTTGATATAAGAAACCATATAGATCTTGGGGATTTTTGAATTAAAAATGAGTTCAACACCATTTGTTCATCTGCATGTTCACACTGACTACAGTTTACTTGACGGAGCTTGTCATATTTACCATAAAGAGAAGAGTAAAGTTGACATAGTAAAACTTGCCAAAGAGTACAATATGCCGGCCGTAGCAATCACCGACCATGGAGTGATGGGCGGAGCTATGGATTTCTACAAGAATCTGGACAGTAATGGAATTAAACCAATAATCGGATGCGAGATGTATGTCTCACCGACCCATTATAAAGACAGGGATCAGAATGTCCCGAATATAAGAGGTTATCATATTGTCCTTCTGGCAAAAGATTTCGAGGGTTATCAGAACTTATGCAAACTTGATTCTCTTGCTAATCTCGAGGGAGTTTACTACAAGCCTAGAGTTGATAAGGAGTTGCTGCGGAAGTATTCCAAAGGTCTGATTGCTTTGAGCGCATGCCTTCAAGGGGAGCTGGCAGTAAACATTCTTGCAGGAAGACCTAAAGAAGCTAAGAAAGCCCTTGCTGATTACATTGATATGTACGGCAAGGAGAATTTCTATATTGAGCTGATGGATCACGGAATGGAGGAGCAGAAGATTGTTAATAAAGCTCTTATTTCTATGTCGAAAGAGTTTGGGGTGTCAGTCGTGGCTACTAATGATGCGCATTATCTGAAGAGAGAGCATCACAAATCACATGAACTTTTACTTTGCATTCAGACTAATAATGTCATCACGGATGAGAAGAGATTTAAGTTCCATAATGATCAATTTTACTTCAAGAGCGGCGACGAGATGCTTGAGACTTTCAAAGATATTCCTGAAGCTGTTCATAATACCTTGCTTGTAGCCGAGAAGTGCAATCTGGTTTTGGATTTTAAAGCAAACCATTATCCTGTTTATAATATTGAATCAGGACAGAATCATAAGGAGTACCTGCGACAAATCTGTCTTGATAATATCTTTGAAAGATATGGGTTTAAATATGAAAGTTCCGAGTCCTTGACCAAAGACCAGAAAGCTATTATGGACAGGCTGGATCATGAACTTGGAGTCATAGATAAGTCCAAGTACTGCAGTTATTTTCTCGTGGTCTGGGATTTTTTAAAGTTTGCCAGAGAAGAGAGAATTCCTGTTGGTCCTGGTAGAGGAAGCGGAGCAGGAAGCATAGTCGCGTACCTGACTCATATTACCGATGTTGACCCTCTAAAATACGATCTGCTTTTTGAGCGGTTCCTTAATCCTGACAGAGTTAGTCCGCCTGACTTTGACATAGATTTCTGTGAAAGACGAAGAAGCGAGGTTATCGATTATGTCAAAGATAAATACGGTAAAGACAGCGTAGCGCAGATAGGCACTTATGGAACACTTAAAGCCAAGGCTGTTATTAAAGACATAGGAAGAGCGCTTGGCCATTCTTTTGATCAAAGGAACACGATTACCAAACTTATGCCTAACGATCCAAATCTTACCCTAGAAAAAGCCAAAGAAAATAATCCCGATTTACTAAAGCTGATGGATGAGAATGAATGGGTAAAAGAAATATTCATGTATTCCGAGCCTCTGGAAGGGTTAAATAGGAACATGAGCACTCATGCAGCAGGCGTTATTATCGGAGATAGGCCACTTGATTTACTTGTCCCGCTAACAAGAGATTCTGGAAAGGGAAGCGGCGGAGTCATAACTCAATATCCGGCTCAACCCTGCGAGAGCCTTGGCCTTCTAAAAATGGACTTTTTGGGTCTAAGGACGCTTACTATCATTCAGGACACTCTTGATGCTATTAAGCTCAATAGGGGTATTGATATAGATATTAGAAAGATCGCACTCAATGACAAGAAGGCCTACGAACTTCTTAACCGTGGTGATACGATCTCGGTATTTCAGCTTGAGTCAGGAGGGATGAGAGATTTATGCAAAAGATTTGGTGTAAATAGAATAGAAGATATTTCAGCTCTCCTTGCCTTGTACAGACCAGGACCAATGGAATTTATCGGTGACTTCATTAATAGGAAATTTGGAAAAGTTAAAATCGAGTATGACCATCCGAAGATGGAGCCTGTATTGAAGGAAACATGCGGTATTATGCTCTATCAGGAGCAGATTATGCAGGTGGTTCAGGTCGTCGCCGGATTTACGCTTGGACAGGCAGATATCCTCAGGCGAGCCATAAGCAAGAAAAAGGGTGATGAACTTGACAAACAGAAAGAAAAATTCATTAAAGGATGCGCTGAGCACAATAATATTAGAGAAGAGACGGCTATTTCAATTTGGGATAAAATCGAGAAGTTTGCCGGATACGGTTTTAATAAATCACACAGCGTAGCCTATGCTTTTGTATCCTATCAGACGGCCTATCTCAAGGCAAATTTCAGCGTAGAATTTATGGCTTCTGTTCTTACCAGTGAAATAAGCAATCCCGAAAAACTTGTACTCATTATAAAAGAATGCAAAGAGATGGGAACTAAAGTGCTTGCACCTGATGTAAATGTAAGCAATATGAACTTTACAGTGGACGGTGACGCAATAAGGTTTGGAATATCAGCCATAAAAGGAGTTGGAGAAGCGGCATCTTCTTCGATAATAGAGGCTAGAAAAAATGGTGGGAAATTTAAAGATATTACCGATTTTGCTGAAAGAGCAGGAATAGACCTAACCAGCAGAGTCCTCGAAGCATTGATAAGGGCAGGGGCTCTTGATGGTTTTGCTCACAAAAGATCTCAACTTCTGCAAACTATAAATGAGATTGTCAGGAGTGCTATTGTGTCACTTCAGGACAAGATAAACGGGCAGGGGAGTTTATTTGATTTTCTGCAGGATGACGAAGGTAATTTTGATCATCATCCGAACAAGGTTAAAATGCCTGACATCCCTGAAATTGACGAAAAAAAAATGCTTGAAGACGAGAAGGAACTTCTTGGTTTCTATGTCAGCGGTCATCCTCTTGGAGAGTTCTCTGAAATGATAGACCTTTATTCAACCTCCTCTACTTTAGAGCTCAGGTCTCTTGAAGAAGTTCACGATATTTCAGTAAGAATGGGTGGGATTATCGCAGGGCTTGAGATCAAGAGTTCTAAGAATGACGGGAGTAAATTTGCCGTAATCAATTTTGAAGACCTTACAAGTAATATTGAGTGTGTAGCGTTCGGAAAGACCTATAAGGAATTTGGTCATTTAATTGAAATTAATAAACCAGTTTTCATTGAAGGCGTTGCTTCCAGCAAGGATGAAGGCGGCAATAAGAAAATCACCATTTATAAAGTTATGCCTATGGATGAAATCCAGAAGCAATACACTGAAGAAATTCACATTCATATTCATGAGGGAAGCACAAAGGCAGAAACTCTTATTGAAATCAGGGAACTACTTTCCAGAGAGTTATTTAAAGGCGAAACTGATATAATATTATGCGCTACATTGAGCGGAGGCGAAAAGGCATTTATTGAAACAGGGAGAAGTTTCAAAATAACTCCAAGTAATGAACTTATAAATC
Organism: Lentisphaerota bacterium; assembly: GCA_037127655.1. GTDB lineage: Bacteria > Verrucomicrobiota > Lentisphaeria > Victivallales > GWF2-38-69 > GWF2-38-69. The sequence goes on along the minus strand of JBAXXY010000010.1, from coordinate 31,900 downwards.
AGTTAAAACATATAGCAGGGGAAGAATCTGTTAAGATCAAAGCCAATAAAAAAGCTCCTGAATTCAAAAGAAATAACTGGCAAAAAAACAAGAACGGCTATCAGAACGGCAAGAAATAGTTTGATGTCTTAATGCGTTTACAATAAAAAACACTGGCAAGATGCCCAGCTGCAATTTTGGAATAAAAAAAAGTTCAGGATTTTCATCCTGAACTTTTTGCTTATAGGATTTGTAGAATCCTTAGTTCTTAGATGTTTTTTCTTCCTTGAGAACTTCAATTCTCATCGCATAGAAGGTTCTCCAGACGAAAACCAAAGCTATGATCAGGAACAGGAAACCAACATATATGGCGTATTTCCTGAAGTTAGGCTCAAGAGCTATTTCCATTGCAAGAAGTCCAAAAAGCGTAGTGAACTTGATGATTGGGTTCATTGCAACTGAAGAGGTGTCTTTGAACGGATCGCCTACTGTGTCACCTACGATTGAAGCGGCATGAAGGTCAGTGTTCTTCATCTTCAGATTAACTTCTACGACTTTCTTGGCATTGTCCCAGCATCCGCCTGCATTAGCCATAAAGATAGCCTGGAAAAGACCAAATATAGCCAGCGAAATCAGGAAGCTTATAAAGAGAGCAGTGCTTTCATTGCCATTGACAGGAGCAGAAAGGAATGCGAAAGCCAAAGCAAATGAGAACATAGCAATAAAGATGTTCCACATGCCTTTTTGAGCGTAAGTAGTACAAATTTTTACGACTTCTTTGGATTTAGCTATATCTGCTTTCTTTTCAGTCGAAGTAAGAACAATATTCTCTTTAATGTAAGCTACAGTTTTATAAGCTCCGGCCATTACTGCCTGTATGGAAGCTCCAGTGAACCAGTAGATTACTGCGCCACCGCAAATAAATCCTAAGATTGTATAAGGATTCAGAAGGTTAAGTATTGATTCTGGAGCTACGCCGAGAACCTGTTTCATCATTAGAATCAGGGAGAATATCATTGTCGTAGCGCCCACAACAGCCGTTGCTATAAGCACAGGTTTAGCTGTAGCTTTGAATGTATTTCCTGCTCCGTCATTTTCCTCGAGATATAATTTTCCAGTTTCAAAGTCAGGAGTGAAACCGAAATCTCTTTCAATCTCTTTAACAATTCCTTCTTGTTCTTCAATAAGTGATAGCTCATAAACGCTCTGGGCATTGTCAGTTACTGGTCCATAACTGTCAACGGCTATAGTCACAGGGCCCATTCCAAGGAAACCGAAGGCAACCAGACCGAAGGCAAGTACTGAAGGATAAACCATATAAGCGGCCAATCCCATTTCTCCTACGAAATATGCCACTGTCATAAGAAGTAGGATTACCATGCTCATCCAGAAAGCGGAGAAGTTTCCGGCTACAAGTCCTGCAAGGATATTGAGCGAAGCTCCGCCTTCTCTTGAAGCTGTAACTGTTTCATCCACATGGTCAGATGTTGGGCTTGTAAACTTCTTGGTAACTTCAGGAATAAGAGCCGCTCCAAGTGTGCCGCAGCTTATTATTATAGAAAGAATCCACCAGAGTCTGTCGCCGAACATTCCGCCTGAGAGCTGACAATAGCTTATGCTGAAAGTCATTATTATTGAGAGGATTGATGTAAGCCAGACAAGATTGGTGAGAGGTTGTTCAAAGTTGAAATGTTTCTTTTTGCCGTAAAGAGCAAAGCTTATTGCCTGATTTATCCAGTAAGCTACCACGGAAGTTACAATCATCAGATAGCGCATTGTAAATATCCATGTAAGAAGCGCGATCTGAATTTTTTCCTTTGTAGCTCCAAGAGGAAGTTGGGAATTTTCAAGAATTGCAAGAAGAATGAATGTAACAAGCGCTACGCCCGTAACACCATAAGTTTCAAATCCGTCAGCTGTTGGTCCTACAGAGTCGCCGGCATTATCGCCTGTGCAATCTGCAATTACGCCTGGATTTCTCGGATCGTCTTCTTTAATTTTGAAGACTATCTTCATTAGATCTGAGCCTATGTCGGCAATTTTGGTAAATATGCCGCCTGCTACGCGAAGAGCAGATGCGCCGAGAGATTCACCTATTGCAAAACCGATGAAGCAGAATCCTGCCAGGCTTCCAAAGCCCAGCAGAGGCAGAATAATCAGGATGAAGAGCATTATTATAAGCTCGATGCTTACAAGAAGCACTCCGATAGACATTCCTGCTTTGAGAGGAATATTAAAAACATTAAAAGGTTTTCCTTCAAGGGAAGCAAAAGCTGTTCTGGCATTGGCAAAGGTATTTATTCGAACGCCGAACCAGGCTACGGTGTAGGAACCCAAAATCCCTACTATTGAAAATAACAAGATAATAAGCACGGATACGAAAGATTCGGACTTAAGAACTCCGAAATAGAAGACTATGCACGCGCCGATTATTATTTCCAGGATAATCAGGAATTTGCCCTGCTGGATCAAATAGGTCTTGCATGTCTCAAATATCACATTAGCTATTTCGAGCATGGACTTGTGAGCAGGAAAAGCTTTTACTTTTTTGTACTCAAAAAATCCGAAGACTAGACCCAATATTGATACAAATATACCAATTACCAAGATCCAGAAGCTTGTTGGGTCATGTTGATAAAAATTAGGTACTGCCAAAGAGGCTTCTCCGCCTACTTTAGCTACCGCATGTGCTGCATTTGTAGCAACTACAGCAATTGAGTTCGAATCCATTACTTTTGTTCCTTCTTACTTATGTTAATTTAGAGTTTATTGGCACATAAAATTTGTATTCTATACTTTTTCTATGTAAATGAAATAGCTATATCAAATAATTTGTTAGGAAATTGTTAGTTGTCCTATTGACACAATCCTAGTATTTTTCACATTAAACGAGGTTTTAAGCATGACTGGCGCTCTTGATTCTTCAATGCTCGGAAAGCACACTAATTACTCTTCTACTTATAATCCGTCTTTGCTTTTCCCTATCGAGCGCTCTTCAAGCAGAGCGAATTTAACTCAAAAAGGCGCACTCTTACCATTCTTTGGCTGGGATATCTGGACTGCTTACGAACTATCGTGGCTGAATATGAAAGGTAAACCCCAATGCGCCGTAGGGAATTTTATTTTCCCATTTGATTCAAAAAGTATAATCGAGTCAAAGTCACTGAAACTTTATTTGAACTCTATCAATGAAGAAAAGTTCAATGATATTGATGAAGTAAAAGCTATAGTCAAAAAAGATTTGTCAGAGGCTTCGGAAGGAGATGTTTCTATTGAGCTTTTAGGGGAAGAGGCTTTTGCGGCTAGTGCGATTTCGAAGTTTTCAGGCGTTAATATTGATGATCTAGATATAGAATTTAACGAATATGAGCCAAACAGTTCTCTTCTTCATAATTCATGTATGGAAATAATCGAAGAAACTCTGTACTCAAATATGTTTAAATCCAACTGCCCCGTAACAGGACAGCCGGACTGGGCTTCAATTCAACTTTCTTACAAAGGCAGAGATATATCGAAAGAGGGATTGCTGAAATATCTGGTTTCTTTTAGAAATCACTCAGGGTTTCATGAAAACTGCATAGAAAGAATATTTTGCGACATAATGGAAGTATGCAGCCCTGAGATACTAACAGTTTACGGTCGATTTACGAGAAGAGGCGGGCTTGATATCAATCCGATAAGAACAAATGACAAAAGCTTGCTTCTACCCAAAAATATTCGTCTCTTTCGGCAGTAATTTAAAATTTTTGAATTAAAATCAAAATTTATAGCTGACATTGGCTTAATAGCTGACTAGAATTTGAGTTGTTTATAAATCCCGGAAATTAGTTTATGGAAGAACATATTTTATTTATACTTGGCTGGTCGGCTTCAGCGCTTGTCATCATATCGCTCTTCATGAAATCCATGATGCGTATGCGTTGGATAAGCCTGGTTGGCGGGATTATTTATGCCGGATACGGATTGTTATTCGGTTCCATGCCTCTCTTCGGGTATAATATTCTTAGAGCAATAGTCAATGTTCACTTCTTACGCAAACTCTATACCAAAAGAGACTTGTTTGATATTTTACATGTTCCTGCTGATGATGCTTATCTGCTTTGTTTTATAAAAGCTTTTCTGAAAGACATACAGAAATTTAAGCCCGATTTCAGCGGCGTTATTCCAGAGTCATCCTATTGCATTTTTGCTTTGCGCAATGCTCAGGTAGTAGGCTTGGTAATCACTCATAACGGACTTGAAGGCGAGATAGTTGTGGACTTGGATTATGCTGTTCCTCAGTACAGGGACTTTAAGAGCGCTCAGTTTGTCATGGAGAAGTACGCCCATTCAATATCCAGAATGGCATCGCATGGACTTAAATACTTTACGATAACCGGTGGAAATTCGGAATATAACAAGTTTTTGCTTAGAATAGGCTATGAACTTATTGACGGGAACAACCTTTATCGTATGAGCGTCGAAACTTTAACTTCGAGGTATCTCAACAATGTACATTGAGACTATCGGATGGATTGCTTCGGCTTTGCTCTTAATATCTTTCTTTATGAAGAAGATGAGCGATTTTCGCTGGTATAATCTTGCGGGAAGTTTTATATATGTTTTCTACGGATTCCTGACTGGGTCTATGCCGGTAATTGTTTTCAATTCTGTGTGTACAATTCTTAACTTGTATTATCTCTACTACATCTACAACATTAAAGATGATTACAGCGTATGCCTCGTAGATAGAAAGGAAACTTATTTTAGATACTTTCTAAATTTCTATAAGAAAGATATATCCAAACTCTTTCCTCTTTTTAACGAAAGCCTTATTACTGAAAAAGCTAACTCTTATTTAGTCATGCGTAACAATCAGCCAATAGGCATTTTCATGCTTGAAAAAGAATCAGAAGGCGAACTCTCTGTCATTCTCGACTATGTCATACCTTCGGCAAGGAACAGCAAGGCAGGTTTATTTATTCATAATAAGCTACTTAAAGAATTAGCTAAAGATAAAGTACAGGTCGTTATTAGTAGAATAATCAATCCTATTCACAGAAAGTATCTCGAAAGGATTGGTTACACTACATCTGCTGTCAATGCAAGAATCATTATTAACTTAAGGTAATACAGTAAAAAGTGTTAGATATAATAAAAGCGATAGTTCTTGGCATTGTAGAAGGAGTAACAGAATTTCTTCCGATATCGTCAACAGGTCATCTCATAATAGTTAATCAATTTGTCTCTTTCAGCGAACACTTCACAAATAAATTTGATGTGATAATCCAGCTTGGTGCCATTATTGCCGTGGTTATTTATTTTAGAAAAACTCTCATCCCGTCCAGGGAGGAGTATGGACACTTCTTTAAATCCAGAACTTTTGATTTATGGAAAAAGACTATCGTCGGAGTCATTCCAGCTTTAGTTATCGGCGCAATATTCCATGATAAAATAGAAGAAATTCTATTCAATCCGTTCACTGTAGCAATAGCTTTGGTGATTGGCGGAGTAATTCTTATTGTGGTAGAAATGAATAAAAGAAGAGTTTATAAAATTGATTCAATCGAAAAATTGACCTATATGACGGCTTTCTTTATCGGTCTAATCCAATGCCTTGCAATGATCCCAGGTACTTCAAGATCGGGTGCTACGATAGTGGGGGCTTTGCTTCTTGGATGCTCGAGAGTTATTGCCGTGGAATTTTCTTTCTTTCTAGCTATTCCGACCATTGGGGCAGCAACAGTTTATTCTATATATAAAATGGGATTTAGTCTTACTTCTTCTGAAGTCATTCTTCTGATAGTAGGTTTCGTAGTGTCTTTCCTTGTGGCTTGGGTAGTTATCGCAGGTTTTATGAACTTTATAAGCAAAAAAGACTTCAAATTCTTCGGTTATTACCGAATAGTTCTTGGCATAATAGTCCTTTTGTATTTTTTCAGATAGTTATTATCTATGCCATCTACAGCTTTTCGATCTCCAGAAAAGGTGTTCCGAACTTTGTTCCGCCACCCACAATCAGCATAACTCTTGTTACCTTGCAGTCATAGGGGGCAGCGATAATTGTCTTCGTTTTCTTGTTTTCAAGATAGCTTAGCATTGTTTTGTATTCTTCAAGGTTTGTTTTAGCTATCTCGTAGGCAAGTTCAGAGTTTTCAAAATTCTCCTGGCTAGTAGAGTTATTTGCTTTTAGATAAGAGGATCTTTTGTAGTCTTTTTCCTTGTCCTTAAGATTGAGTTGGGCATAGTCAAGATCAAGCTTTGCTCTCTCAATTTCGTTATCTATTGAGTCTGGATTCAACTTTACCAGGCTCTCGCCATTTTTAACAATCTGACCTTCTTCAGGTAAGTAAATTATAGGTAGCTCCACAAGTATTGAAGTGACGCTGAGTGAGCTTTTCTTCAAAGTCAAATTACCTGATGTCGGAATCTTCAGTGGTGTTATTTCCATTATCGGGGAGCCTGCTTCTGATCCGCCTTTAAGTATCATGATGACTTTTGATACTTTGCAATCGAAAGGAGCTGCAATCGCTCCATCCGCATTATACAGCTTATAGAATTCAAGAGTCTTTTTTGCCCTGGCAAGGTTATACTTTGCTTTTTCGTAGGCGAGTTCGACATTTTCGGCATAATTCTGACTGACTGATTTGCCTTTCAGCTTTGAATATCTATCAGAGTATTTTTTAGCGGCTTCGACTAAGCGCTGGGCATAAATTACTTCAGCATTTAATCCGTCAAGCTGGGCTTCTGTTACTGGATTGACTAACTTTGCCAGCAGTTCGCCCTTTTTTACTATCTTTCCTTCTTCCGCGATATAATTTACTACTCCGCCGTACATTGTAGATGAAACAGTCCTGATGTTGTTTCCAGAAGAGTTTTCTGTGGTATTTTTAACAGTTTTGGAGTTCGATACATCTTCAATATCCATGATCTTTTGTCCGTAATCTGTCCCGGAGTTTTCTGAAAGCTGTACCTTGATTACCTTGCAGTCAAAAGGAGCAGGGATTATCGCCATATCCAATTTTGCTTCAAGCGATTTGATTGTGGACTTGTATTTGGTTACGGAAGATACGGCGTAGTCATATTCAATTTCAACATCTTCAAGTTTCTCAGCGCTGGCAGAATTACTTTCTTTCAAAGTTGAATATCTCTGCCGATCACCTGTCTTATTTTTCAGGTCAGCTTCAGAGCCTTGAAGTCCGGCTTTAGCGCCGGCTATCTTGTCCATTGTTGATGATGTGCTGTACTTGACAAGAGGTTCGCCTTTTTTTACGAAAGAGCCTTTCTCTGCTATAAAAGACAAACTCGATCCCTGCAGAGTCGCTGTAACAGTCTGACCTGCAAGGATAGCTCCATAAAAGAGTATGAAGCAAGCGGTAAGAAAGGTGTTTTTCATATTGAAGTTTAACAAGTAAGTTTTGATTCGATGGCAAAGAGGACAGCGAGGGCTGGGTTTGGCTTAGAGACAGAAATCGGAGTTTTCTTTCTGAGAAGAGATGAAATCTCCAGAGATAGAAGTTCGGGCGAACAATCTTTGTCGTCGATTATTACAGTATTCGGGTTTTGCTTTTGTAGGAATAGGGCGTTGAAATACTGGTGGTTTTCTGCCGCCAGAGGGTAAGGGATGAGAATAGCATTTTTATCGAAGTAGTGAAGTTCAGCTATAGTGCTTCCACCGCTTCTACATATCACGATATCAGCTATTTTGTACAGCAGAGCCATATCGTCGAACTTATCCATTATTAGATAGTTGGATGTCGTTTTTTTGTATAGTTCTTCTGTGTCTTTAAGTTGATCTTTGCCTGTCAAATGAATGATCTGTATATATTTTGAATTTGGAATATTTAGTGATCCAGGGACACTGGTATTTATTTTCTTAGCGCCCAAACTTCCTCCAAAGACCAAAAGAGTTGGTGTTTTATCGTCGAAAGATTTAGCGAAAATTGTATTAAATGAGTCTACAGCCTCAGCTTTATCTTTAATTTTAGTGTCAGCTAGTTCCGGTCTTAGCGGCATACCTGTGACGATTACTTTCGAAACATCGAAGTTTTTATTTACCGCAGGGAATGCGCTCATCAAAGCTTTTGACCATCTGGAAAAAAAAGAATTTGCTTTGCCGATTACAGAGTTTCCATCATGCAAAAAGAGAGGAATTCTCAATACAATAGCGGCTAAACTTGACGGAAGCGATGTGTAACTGCCCATAGCTAGAACTGCATCGGGTCTGTTTTTGATAAAAATTGCTAATGATTGGCCAAACCCAATTGCTGATTTAATTGCAAATCCAATGAGTTTCAGAGGGGATTTAGCAATTTGACAGCTCTGAACTTCATAGATAGGAATATTGTATTTAGGCGAAAACTCACGGGCATAGTTAACTTTATGTTTACCTGTAATAAGAGCGACTTTACCGCCTTTGCTCTTAAATATCCTGGCGATGGAAAGACCCGGGAAAAAGTGACCGCCTGTTCCACCGCAAAGGATTACGAGTTTGTTAAGTTTGCCCATTTAGTTATTGTACAAGGCTTTTTTAACGGCTTCGATATCTGCAGTGATCTGGATAGGCATATTCCTGAATGAACCATTTACGCCAATATCTTTGAGTTTGTCCATGTGATAATTGATGACTGCATCCGGATCTTTGAGTAGATTACCTGTTAATATTCCTACTGCCGAAGCTCTCTTGTCTATTATTCCTGCAGCGACAAGTTTTCTTGCTCCTGCGACGACACAGCATGAAGCAGGTTCAGCTCCTATTCCGGCCTTGTCAACCATTGACTTGGCTTCCATGATTTCCTGTTCGCTGACTTCTTCGACTACACCGTTGCTCCATTCGATTCCGCGGAGCGACTTTTCCCAGGAAACGGGGTTTCCTATTTTAATGGCGGTGGCTATGGTTTCAGGGTTTTTAACTGGGACAAATGGAGCCTTGTTCTTCCACATAGTGTAAAGCGGATTTGCTCCTGCCGCCTGGATGACTGCGATTCGAGGGATTTTTTTGATAATGCCAAGTTCGTGGAGTTCCATGAGGGCCTTGCTTAAGGCAGTGTTGTTGCCGAGATTTCCGCCTGGGATGATGAACCAGTCTGGAACCTGCCAATTGAGCTGTTGAAGAACTTCGAAGCAGATTGCTTTCTGGCCTTCTATTCTGAATGGATTGATGGAGTTTAATAGATATATGTCAAGTTCATTGCAGACTTTCATGACTAAAGCCATTGCATCATCGAAATTTCCTTCTACCTGAAGAGTCTTCCCGCCGTATGCGAGGGCTTGGGCGAGTTTGCCATAAGCAATTTTTCCTGACGGGATGAATATGATGGATTTGAATCCTGCTTTTGCTGCGTATGCAGCCATGCTGGCGCTGGTGTTTCCTGTGCTTGCGCAGGCAACGACTTTTGAACCGAGCAAATTGGCGGCTGTAGCGCCTGCAGTCATGCCTCTATCTTTGAAACTGCCAGTCGGGTTTTCGCCTTCGTGCTTGAGCATAAGTTTGGGAAGTCCTGCGTAAATGCCTGCAAGCCCTGAAGGATAAAGCCTCGTATTGCCTTCTTGTTTCGTGATGATTTTATCTTTATCTACATCTAGGATGAGTTCTTTGTAGCGCCAGACGCCTGAAGAAAGAACTCCGCTTTTAATCCCCCATCTATCTTCCCACTTTTTAACAAGTTTCTTGCCGTTGATTTCTGAGAGGTCTCTTTTGACATCCAGAAGTCCGCCGCAAGTACAGGTGTATCTGGGGTCAAGAATGTAGTATTTTTTTGAACAACTAATGCACTCTAGGAAACTCTTAATTTTTTTCATAGTATAGACCTGTTGGGTGATGAGTTAAATTAGAAATTTAAACTCTGAAACTCTACAACCGCAGATGCGGTTTTTCAAAAGAGTATAAAATCTTAGGTTTATATCTTTTAAAAACTTGGCAATAACCCATAAAATAACATAAACTTTCATCATCAAATTTTAAAATTATTACGGAGGTCGATGTGAGTAAAAGAATTCTTTCAAATGCTTGTTTAATATTAGCCGTCTCTATTTTGATTCAGGGCTGCGGGAAGAAGCAGCAGAGCGCGGAAAAAGCTCCTATGGCTGTCGTTGTCGCTCCAGCTCTTAAAAAGGATATTCAGATTTCGAAAGAAGTTATTGGCCAAACAAAAGCATATGACTATGTAGAACTTGTAGCGCGTGTTCAGGGGTTTCTGACGAAGAGGCTCTTCGAAGAAGGGAAGCCGGTAAAGAAAGGCGAACTCCTTTTTGAAATTGAAAAAGACCAATATCAAGCCGACCTTCAATCAGCTCAGGCAAGTTTGCTTAAAGCTCAGGCTCAGTTCGATAATGCTGAAATAGAGTACAACAGAAATAAAGGACTTCTTGGAAAGAAGGCAATTGCCCAGAGAGAATTCGATTCTACTAACTTAATTTACATGGAGGCAAAAGCCTCTGTTATGGATGCAGAGGCAAAGGTTAAAAAAGCTCAAATCAGTCTGAATTACACAACCATTGAATCCCCCTTTGACGGAAAGATCGGCGTGGCTTATGTCAGCGTAGGTAATCTTGTCGGGACAGGGACTTCAGGCGACACTAAACTGGCTGTGATAGTTTCCACGGATCCTATGAGAGTGCAGTTCAATATAAGCGAACTTGACCTTCTTGCATTCAGTAAGCGTGACACTGTTAATTCATTTGAAGAGGCAAAAAAAGATGCAACAGTCAAGCTTCAGTTCCAGGATGGGAGCATGTATGCCCAAACAGGAACTCTGAATTTTGTAGATAACAGAGTAAATCCATCCACCGGAACGATACTTGTCGAGGCACTATTTCCCAATAAAGACGGAAACCTTATTTCCGGATTCTATGTCAAAGTAATAATGCAGAGTAGTTTTACTACAAATGCTATAGTCATACCCCAGAGTGCCCTGATGGAAGGCCAGGCCGGTACATCAGTATATGTAGTAGGCAAAGACGGGAGTGTCTCTCTTAAAATAGTTAAGACAGGGAGTGTAAAGGCACCTTATGTAGGGATCACTGATGGATTGACTGAAGGGGATTTGGTTGTTACCGAAGGCCTTCAGAATCTAGGCTCAGGCATGAAGGTAAGTTATACTTATGACTTGGCTTATGCTGCTGATTCTGGAAGAAGTGATATTTTTGCGTCTAAAAGCGACACACAGACAGCTACAAATTGAGGTTAAAAAATGCTTAGCAAGTTTTTCATAGAACACCCGCGGTTTGCCTTTGTTATTTCTATTGTAATTACGATAGCAGGTCTGGTTTCGATATCTTCGCTGCCAGTAACTCAATATCCTGAGATTACGCCATCACAGATTCAGATAACAGCTTCTTACCCGGGCGCCAGCGCAGACACCATACAGAAGACTGTTATCCAGCCGATTGAGACTCAGGTTAACGGCGTTAAGAATATGATGTATGTCTCCTCGACCAGTTCTGATGACGGTTCTGCGACAATAACGGTGACTTTTCCTGCCGGAACCGACGGCGACATAAATACAGTGAATGTTCAAAACAAGGAAAGCATAGCTGCGCCATCACTGCCAAGCGAAGTTAGAAACCTTGGAGTTACGGTCAAAGAGAAATCTTCCAATATGCTTCTTGTGCTTACTCTCTCTTCTCCGAAGGGATCATACGATTCTAACTTTCTTATCAACTATATCAACCTTTACATAAAAGATGAGCTTGCAAGAATTTCAGGAGTGGGAGATTCAATAATTCTCGGCGGATCGGTATATTCAATGAGAATATGGCTGAATCCTGACCTTATGGCCAATCTCGGACTAAGTGTTTCCGATGTTATCACTGCGATACAGCAGCAGAATACCCAGTCCTCCGCAGGAGCTTTAGGCGATATGCCATGCCCTCCGGATCAGGTATTCAGATATATCCTTCAGACAGAAGGGCGCATGGAAACTGTATCTGCATTTGAGAATATTATTATAAAAGCAATGCCTGACGGCAGCAGCATAAAAGTCAAGGATATTGGAAAAGTTGACCTTGGAGCTGAAAACTACAATCAGTCAAGCCAGCTAAATGCCAAGCCTTCAGCTCTGCTTGCTCTTTATCAGCTTTCAGATGCAAATGGCATGCAGATAGCGGCTGAATGCAAAAAGAAACTTGAAGAGCTAAAAACCAGATTTCCACCTGATCTGGACTACGGAATCCAATACGACACCACGAAATTTATCCAGGCATCTATAGAGGAGGCAGTTCTAACTCTTTTTGAAGCTGTCATACTTGTTATTCTTGTTACTTTCATATTTTTGCAGGACTGGAGAGCCACCCTTGTTCCTACTATAGCTATTCCTGTATCTCTGATCGGTACTTTTGCGTTTTTATATGCCATAGGGTATTCGATAAATCTTGTTACCCTCTTTGCTCTGATCCTTGCAATCGGGATTGTCGTAGATGATGCAATTATTGTTATCGAAAGCATAAACAAAATGATGGAGAAGGATAAACTTTCTCCCAAAGAGGCGTCTATAAAAACGATGGAGCTTGTAACCTCACCTATTCTTGCTACAACTCTTGTTCTTCTTGCAATGTTTGTCCCGATATGTTTTATGCCTGGGATTACAGGGGAAATGTACAGGCAGTTTGGAGTGACTATTTCCATTGCTGTTCTGATTTCATCTATAAATGCTCTTACTCTGAGTCCGGCGCTAAGCGCTGTCCTTTTAAAGGTTGTTGATCCTAATTCAACTAAACGCAAATTTATAGGGTTCAGATGGTTTAATTCATTTTTCGATTCATTGACAAACGGCTACTCATCATTAGTATCAAAAATAGTTAGGAAGGCAGTAATAGTTATAATTTTATATGCTATTCTGACTGTGATAAGCGGCAAGGTTTACACTCTTATACCTACAGGTTTTATCCCCAGTGAAGACCAGGGAGCCTTGATGGTGAATGTCCAGCTTCCTGATGCTGCTGCGATGCCGAGGACTCAGAGCATATCTGAAGAGATTACAAAGATTATGCTTCAGGTTCCTGGTATCGCCAATGTGATTGCTACCAACGGTTTTAGCATAATCAATAACTCAAACTCATCAAATAGCGCTTTTGTAATAGGCACGCTTGATGACTGGTCTAAGAGAACTGATGATGCAACCAGTATTTCAGGCATACTTGGCACTCTTCGTAAGAATTTCAAAAAAATTCCGGGAGCTCAAATTACTCCTTTCAATGTTCCGGCAATACCGGGGCTTGGCTCTACCGGGGGATTTACTTTCATATTGGAAGACACCACTAATTCAAGCACTCCTCAGGAGCTTGCTGCAGTAGCTAAAAAAGTCATTGTGGCTGCTAATCAACGGCCTGAAATAGCCTTGGCATATACTACATTCAAAGCCAATGTGCCCAATTATTTCCTTAATATAGACAGGGAAAAGGCTATGAAAATGGGTGTTTCAATAGATGAAATAAATACTGCATTGAAGGGATTTACCGGATATACATATATTAATGACTTCAATAAGTTCGGCAAAACATACAAAGTTGAAATTCAGGCGCAGAAAGACTTTCGTTCAAACCTTGACGGTCTGGATAATTTATATGTCAAAAACAGTTCTGGAGAGATGGTACCTCTGGATACGCTCGTGATTCCTGAGATGCGTTACAGCCCTCAGTTTATGAATAGATACAATCTTTATTCATCTGTAACGATCAATGGAGAGCCGGAGCAAGGATATAGCTCAGGACAGGCCATGACAGCAATGGAAGAAATTGCCGCCAAAGAACTTCCAAATGGATACAAGTATGAATGGACAGATTTGTCCTATCAGGAGAAGCTTTCAGGAAACAAGACGATATACATTTTTGCTTTCGCCCTTCTCTTTATCTATCTCTTCCTTGTAGCCCAATATGAGAGCTGGATGATACCTTTTGCGGTAATGCTCTCTGTGCCGATTGCTTTTATGGGTTCGCTCCTATTTCTCTGGATGCTTAATATAGAAAACAATATTTACACTCAGGTCGGCTTCGTTATTCTCTTCGGGATAGCATGCAAAACGGCCATACTAATTGTCGAATTTGCCAAAGAGCAGCACGAAAAGGGAATGGGGATTTTCGAGGCTGCAGTATTTGCCGCAAAACTGCGTTTCAGGTCAGTGCTTATGACAGCTATTTCGTTCATTATAGGCGTTGTTCCTCTTGTCATAGCTACAGGAGCAGGTGCCATAAGTAGAAAATCGCTGGGAACAGTTATTTTCGGAGGGATGATTATATCCTGTATTTTCGGTACTATTCTTATTCCTGCTTTCTATGTTCTGATTCAGAAAATGATCGATGCCGTTAGCTCAAAAAAAGGAGTTGTTCCTTCAAAGAAGAAGGAATAGAAGTAGATTATGGCGGATTACACTTTTGTGGCTGGCCTTATAAGTCTAGGGCTTTTTATCGGGGTGCTTATATTGCTGAATGCAGGTCGCTTTATTGGTTTATATCGTTCTGACGGAATAGAAGATATCGGCAAAGGACTGGGAGCGATGGGAGCAGCAGTCTATGGATTGCTGGGTTTGCTAATAGCCTTTACTTTTTCCGGAGCCGCCTCAAGATACGAAAATCGCAGACAGCTGATTATGGAAGAATCTAATGCTATAGGGACAGCTTATCTTAGACTTGATCTTCTGAATTCGGATTCTCGTGATGCTCTAAAGAGCAAATTCCGCTTGTTTCTTGATACGAGACTTGAGGCTTATGAAGTGTTACCTGACATTCAAGCTTCACATAAAATTATAGATCAATCCAATGATGTTCTTTCGCAGATATGGAGCGACTCTGTTTCTGCCAGTAAGACATCTTCTTTTCAGCAGGCGCCTATGCTTCTTCTTCCGGCTGTGAATGAAATGATTGATATAACTACTGAGCGAACCGCTGCTTCTAATATTCACCCGCCTGTAATTATCTTTTGGATGCTTGGATGTTTATGTCTTTCAAGCGCTCTTTTGATAGGATATGAGATGTCTCAGAGAAAAAATCACAGCTGGCTTCATATGTTAATTTTCACTACTCTTCTGACCTTCATTTTTTATGTCATACTCGATCTAGAATATCCGAGGTTTGGCCTTATTAGAATAGATGCTGCCGATGAACTTCTGAGAGCCCTCAGAAGTTCAATGAAGTAGATACTATTACTGACTGATCCAGCCCTGGTTCTGGAATCTTAATTTAAGACCGTCAGCAATTTTAGTGGCTGTATCTTTGGCTCTGCCTTCAAGCGCAGGACCGCCGCCAAGTTCTTGAGCTCCTTTTATTGCTGGGCCTATGATGAGTGCAATTGGATTTCCGAAGATAAGAAGTGAAGCTACACCTGTTGCTCCGCCGCCTGGCATTTCACCGCCAATAGAATCCAAGTTAGCAGAACCGAGTTTACGCAGGCCATTAGATGTCATCTGGTAGCCTTCAATCAATGCGTTCAATTCAGAGGCTCCATAGCCAAATCCGATGAAGATGCGCTGAGCAGCGTTTCCTGCTTCCAGAGAATAAAGATATCCGCGTATTACAATGTCGTTAACCTTCAGTTTTGATGATGATGTAGGTTGTTCTGCATTCAGGCCCATAGCGTTAATTTGCTCTACAAGCTGTGTTGCAATGCTCTTGCTTAGTTGTTGACCTATCTGTATTTCTGCTGGAGTTAGGGGCTTGCTTGGGGCTGCAGTTTTTCCGGCGAGAGATGCATCTGTCGGAACATCAGCTGGATTTACTACGAAATTATAAATCCAGATAGTTCCAGGGCGCGGCAGTTTTTCATTTACCAGTTTTTGACTGTTGGTAACTTTTGTTGACGAGCATCCTGCAAAAAGTACCATTGCAGACAGGCATCCTGCGATGGTAAGCAGGCTTCCTCTGAGTATTGAGGTTTTGACCGGTGATTTCATTAATAATTCTCCTTCTTTGTTATAAATCATAAAAGTTAGATGAACGATTTTATCTTGCTCTCAATCTGATACCGGATAAAAAGATTGTACATATTTTCAATTAATCAAGTCCTATAATCATCAATAACCTGACAGCTTATCTGATTTTATGAAACTATGTCTTTGCAGAGAGATTTAATAAAACGAACCTGTTAAAATTATTTTGATAGAAAGTTTTTAGATTTCAATGAAATTTTTTAACCAATTAACAGGAATTACTTTAATGAAGACGGAAGAACACTCGCGTTTAAATGAAGCTAACAGCAAAGTTAAACCATGGAAGTTCTGGGGACCCTATTTAAGTGAAAGGCAATGGGGAACTGTCAGGGAAGATTACAGCCCGGATGGAAAAGCCTGGGAATATTTGCCACATGATCACGCCCGCTCCCGTGCATACCGCTGGGGTGAAGATGGCTTGGCAGGTATTTCGGATGAACAGCAGAGGCTTTGTTTTGCTCTTGCCCTTTGGAACGGAAAAGATCCGATCATTAAAGAGCGGCTGTTCGGTTTGACTAATAGTGAAAGTAATCATGGCGAAGATGTTAAAGAATATTATTTCTATCTGGATAATACTCCTACCCATTCTTACATGAAATACCTTTACAAATATCCGCAGGAAGCTTTTCCCTACGCTAATCTCATAGAAACTAGTCGCCACAGAAACAGGAGCGAACCTGAGTACGAATTGCTAGACACCGGGATTTTTGATCAAAACCGTTATTTCGATGTCTTCATAGAGTATGCCAAAGAATCTCCAAAAAGCATCCTAATTCAGATAATAATTCACAACCGCAGTTCTGAGAAGCTGCTCAGCTCCATGTCTTGCCCACGATATGGTTTAGAAACCAATGGTCATGGCAAGAAAATACAACTAGGCCAATTCTAGAGAGGGTTGGAAATGCCATAAAGGCTGCCGATGCCGCTCTCGGAGATTACTATCTTTACCTAGATAAAGAACCTCAACTTCTCTTTACAGAAAATGATACCAATACTAATAAAATCTTTGGCGTTCCTAACCGTAATCCCTATGTCAAGGACGGCATTAACGATTATCTGGTCAATGGCCGGAAAGATGCGGTAAATCCAGAACAAAAAGGCACAAAAGCAGCCGCTGATTATCAAGTGGTCTTAAAACCGGGCGAATCTCAGGTAATCAGGCTTAGACTCAGCGATATAGCACCGCGTAAAGCAAGCAATACTAATGATTTTGCTGCTGGCTTTGAAGAAATTTTTAATGCCCGTAAAAAGGAAACTGATGATTTTTACAACTCTATACTATTAGCTCCCAAAGATAATATTTCTTCTTCTCAGACGGAACACTATGATCTGATGCGTCAGGCTCTTTTGGGTATGATGTGGAACAAACAGTTCTATCTCTACGATGTCAATAAATGGCTAAAAGAACGCGGTTTTGATCCATATAAGACAAATCGAAAAGCAGCCCAGCGCAATGAACAATGGCACCACATGAACAACAGCGACATAATTTCTATAGCCGGATAAGTGGGAGTATCCTTGGTACGCTGCATGGGATCTGGCTTTCCACGCTATCCCGCTGACACTGATAGACCCAGATTTTGCCAAGCAGCAATTAAAAGTTTTGCTGGGCGAACAGTATATGCATCCCAATGGGCAAATGCCGGCATACGAGTGGAATTTTGGCGATGTCAATCCTCCTGTTCACGCTTGGGCGACTATATACACATATTTAATGGAAAAAGGACAGAAAGGCGAGGGGGACAAAGAGTGGCTTAAGAGTTGTTTCCAGAAATTACTTCTAAATTTTACCTGGTGGGTTAACCGTAAAGACCGTTCCGGGCGAAATGTATTTGAAGGAGGTTTTCTCGGATTGGACAATATAGGCGTTTTTGATCGTAGTTCGCAACTGCCCACAGGTGGGTATTTAGAGCAGGCCGACGGCACCGCCTGGATGGCGCTCTTCTGCCAGAATATGCTTGAAATAGCTTCAGAACTGGCCATGAGCGATGCTACTTATGCTGAAATGGCGCTCAAATTTTCACAACACTTCATGTGGATAGCCTCCTCTATGACTCATTTGGGACAGGACACAGGAATGTGGGATGAAGAAGACGGTTTCTTTTATGATGTGCTTCGTTTGCCCAATGGAGAAGCCCGGAGGCTCAAAGTCAGATCCGTAGTCGGCCTCCTTCCATTATGTGCGACCAGTATATTTGAAGGCAAACTCATGGTGGCTAAATATCCTGAGATAAAAGAAAGGATAATATCTTTTCTTAATAACCGGCCAGAGTTAAGCGCTTCGATTCATAATCCTCTGAAACCAGGTTGCGAGGGCCGATTTATGTGTTCCATTCTTGACGAAACAAAGCTTCGCAGGGTGCTCTCAAAGATGCTTGATGAAAATGAGTTCCTCAGTGAATTTGGCATCAGGTCTCTCTCCCGTTATCATGCTGACAGCCCTTATATATTTAATGCGGGTGGGCAGGAATATCGTGTTTCCTACATTCCTGCAGAATCTGACACAGGTATGTTTGGAGGCAACTCTAACTGGAGAGGTCCGATATGGATGCCGATTAACGCCCTGATTATCCGGGCATTGCTCCAATATTATTCCTACTTTGGCGATGACTTTACAGTGGAATGTCCCACAGGTTCTGGCCACAATATGACACTTTACCAGGTGGCTGAGGAAATAACCCGCCGTCTCGGCAATATCTTTTTGAAAGACAAGGATGGGCAACGCCCGGTGTACAGGAATATGCAGAAGTTTCAGGACGATCCGAACTGGAGTGATTACATCTTGTTTTTTGAGTATTTCAACGGAGACAACGGAGCAGGGTTAGGCACTAGTCACCAGACTGGATGGACAGGGATTATCGCCCCGCTTATGCATCTCTTTGCGATAATTAATCCTGAGCAGTTCCTGAGATCCGGAAAAATGGCATATTTTGAGTTAAAAAAGGCTTCTCAGGATGTTAAGAAAACTGGCAGTAAATAAGCTTAATTCGGGTCTTAAGAAGAATGAAAGATATCCAATCGCCTTTATTACTGCAGATCAATACTCGCATCTGGTTGACAGAATTATCCCGTAAACTTAAAAAAGTTCTTACATTGGATGATATACCTGACACGGAGTTGGACCAGCTTGAAGCAAAGGGTTTTGATTGGGTATGGATGCTGAGCGTATGGCAGACGGGTCTTGCAGGAAAGCTTGTTTCACAGGCAAACCCTGACTGGCGCAGAGAATTTCAGGAAACCCTGCCGGACCTGAAAGAAGACGATATTGCTGGTTCTGGCTTTGCCATTGCTTCCTACAAGGTTCACGAGGATCTTGGTGGCGATATGGCTCTGGCTCGCTTGCGTGAGAGGTTTCGCAAGCGTGGTATTCGACTGATGCTCGATTTCGTCCCCAATCATACGGCACTGGATCACTGCTGGGTGGAGAGTAATCCTGAATATTACATTTCCGGCACCGAATCGGAACTTAGAAGAGAGCCGGGAAATTACACGATTATTAAACGCGCTACAGATAATTTGATTTTGACTCGCGGGCGTGATCCCAATTTTTCAGGATGGCCTGATACTCTCCAATTAAACTATGGAAATCCGGCACTCAGAGAAGCTATGACTTCTGAACTTCTGAAGATTTCCGCTCAGTGTGACGGCCTTCGCTGCGATATGGCTATGCTAGTGATTCCTGAAGTTTTTCAAAGAACTTGGAATATTTTACCTCAACCTTTCTGGACTGAGGCGATTACAAAGGTCAAGGAAAGAGTTCCCGACTTCTGTTTCATGGCAGAGGTCTATTGGGATATGGAATGGGAACTTTTAGAGCAGGGGTTTGATTACGCTTATGACAAAAGGCTCTACGATCGCCTTCGTAACGGTAATGCCTCGTCTGTCAGGGAACATTTAAAAGCAGGGTTTGATTACCAGAGCAACTTAGCCCGTTTTATGGAAAATCATGATGAACAGCGCGCCGCTCTGGTATTCCCGGCAGAAAAATATGAAGCAGTGGCTTTGATAACTTATCTGACACCAGGATTGCGCTTTTTTCATCAAGGGCAGTTTCAGGGGAAGAAGAAAAGAATTTCTCCGCATTTGAGCAGGGGGCCTGATGAAGTGCTGGATAAGGAAATTGAAAACTTTTATGAAAGGCTCTTTAATGTTTTACGGCATCCATCATTATGCGATGCTCAATGGCAATTACTCGGATGCGTTCCAGCATGGGAAGGCAACTGGACATGGGATTGCTTTGTGAGTTTTGCCTGGAAAGGTGCAAAGGGTGAACTGGCACTTGTCGCTGTTAACTTTTCGCCAAATCGAAGTCAATGCTATATTAGTTTGCCGTTTAAAAGTCTCGCAGGAAAAAACTGGATATTAAAGGACTATTTGTCTGAAGATGCATATGAAAGAAATGGTGACGATCTGCTTTCAAAAGGTTTATTCCTTGATGTGGCTCCATGGCATCGTTCAGTGTTTTTTTTACAAGTTAGCCGGAAAATATAAAAAGGCACTAGTCATCTACTCGGAAATGGGCTCAAGGGAGTCTTTAAAGTGAACTCCATAGGCGATTCAACATGGCAGAGCCGTCCGATAAAAAGAAAAACATGGCATAAATCATAATGGCTATATTTAGCAGGAAAATAACCGTTCCAGCGGTAATGGAGGAGAGACTGGAAAAAATATAATTACCCAACGCTCCCACAACTACCCCGGCTTTCTCAAATATAAACTCGCTATACGGTTCAAGAACTTTGAGGGCCGGAAACTTCTGAAACAATGTGTTCAAATCATGAGACTGCTGCAAAAAAGATTGAATTTTAGGACCGACAATTTGAGAAACACTCACTGCCTGACTGGCAACCATGCCGACAAGAAAGAGCACAGGAATAACGACCACAAGAATTACTGTGAGCAAAGTAAAAACCGTAGCCCATTTTTTTCTTCCTCTCAGCAGTTTTGCAAAAATTCTGAATAGAGGTTGAGCAAGACTTGAAAAAATAGCAGCAAAAATAAGCGCAATTAAAAATGAACTAACCATCCATAAAAAAACGATGGTTATCGTTGCCAGTAATCCGAGTAGAAATAGCCGTTGAAGTTTATCAGGAATCATATTTTCCTTTCCTTTTTATTCGAACTTTTGTTTATAAGACTTGCAGTAAAGAAATTTTCGAAGAATAACAATAATCTGCGGCACTACAAGGACAATGAATATGAAGAGAGAGATGAGCACAATTCCCAGCCTATGTTCAATCTCTACCATCGCTTCCCCTTCAACTAAAAATATTACAAAACCCAATAGGAATACATCTAGCATGTTAAATCGCGAAAATATTTTAATGAGACGGGCTAACCAACGGTAATCCTTCTCCGCAAATAGCTTTAATATGTAATACAAAAGCAATGAAACATTGTGAAGTATTGGAAATGCAATCATTGTCAGAAGCATAAAAATTGACAAAACTAAAGAAATATTTGAAAGAGCTATAACTGAATCGAAAATACTATAAGAATAGCTTATAAGCAGAAAACTTGTTATTTCCAGATAAGGATAGATTATTGCGACGACTAAAATGATGAGCGAAATAAAAAGACCTATAACTATAAAGAGCTTATACCAAAAAGAGGAAAATAATGATTTCTTTGCGTAGGCAACAGGATTGCTGTCCTTCTCTTCAAGTCCAGAGTCATTAAGCTGATCTATTATTATTGATGCAATGATACTCAAAAATATTGCTGATAGAAAGAAGTCAACTCCAATCATCGGGGAGCCATAAATAAGTATTTGCTTGTTACATAAGATTAAAACTATGCAGGTGGCAAACACATCGAGCATGGACCATTTTCCTAGTGGTTCTACTATTTTTAATAAAGTATTTCTTTTTTCTTTATTTTTTTCTATGAGCCAGATATAGACAAGGCAGCACAGTTTGACAAAAGGAAATAGAATAGAAAACAGCACAACTAAAATCGCTATGAAATACAATGATTCATCCCACATGAGATATGCAGAATAAGGCAAGGAACAGGAAAGAGTCCCGCTGAAAAGACTGCCAAGGCTTGTAAAAGGAGCCCATAAGGCAAGAACATTGAAAATAAAAGAAACAACAAGGATTAGAGTAACTAATAAGCCCTTCTTGCCATAAGAGCTTGCCAGAGTATTATTTTGTTTTTTGTCGTTACTATGCATTATAAATTAAACTATTCGTTTCAGAAACTTAAAAGATCAAAAGCTCAAGCCGGAAAACATTCTTTTTCGCCCCATTGGATGAAAGTTATTTCACTGATCTGGGTGAATCTGATTCTCTTTCCTTGTTGAGTTTGTCCAGATAATCAAGCAATATGCGCGACACTTCCTTAATCCCTACTGATGTCTGGTGAGCGGCATGGTCTGATTTAACGACAAGCTCGCTCTGGGCATTATCAAGATGGGCGCTTGAGTATGGAACGACTCCGTCCGAACCTGATTTTTCTCCGGCGGCTTCCTGATTGCCGATGATGGTGTGTATCTCTAAATCATTTTTGAATGGCAGATTTACTGAATTAATGAGATATTTACTGCTGGGTTTCAGGCTGTCTATCCCTGTAGGAATCGGGTTGTCGTCAGGTTTCAATCCAGAAGCTATGACTGCCTTATGGACAAAACCGCCGCTTCCCTGAGTTACTTTGGTAGGAAGAGTAATGAGGTAGGAGCCAAACCTTGAGAAAGTCCATGTCGCCATATCAGAACCTCTGTTTGGCGCGCATATAAGTATTATGCATCCCACAAAGGGCAGAGGCTTAAATACACCGACATCATCAAGAAATTTCTTTTCCTTGTCATCAAGTTTGAGTGTACTCAAATCTTTTACTCCTAATGCATCTTCAACAAACTTATTACCCTGGCTATCCTGAACGGCAATCCTAGAAAGCACTCCGCCCATGCTATGGCCTATAAGCACCATCTGGTTGAAGCCTAAATTTTTGCTTTCCGGGTCATATTTCTGATGAACTTCCATTATCGCAGTCCGGAACTGATATTCTGAATAAAATATCGGCTGTCCTGTTGGGTAGGTGTAAACCCAGAACTGATAGTTTTCACGGATTTCCTGGTCGCTTAATAGCGTATTGAGCATTTCTACCCATGTTCTCGGGTTTGACATCAATCCGTGAGTCAGAAGCACAGGTATCTTATTAGGATCGTATGGCGAAAGCATATAGAGTCCCTGCAAATTTGCCATTGCTTCAGGATTGAACATAAAATCTATGCCGCTTATCATCTCCTTATTGGCGTCAATAAACTGAGCTAGATTAAGGGTATAGTCTTTAGATAGTGGTACTTCCTCTCCATCGATTTTAATGTACTCACTTTTGAAACTGTCATAGAATTCCGGAAGAGCTGTTATAGAGCCTTTGCTCAAATCAAAACTTTCAAATTTTATGAGGAAAGTAAAAGGATAAACCATGCTTACCATTGCCAAATCTTTATTTGCCCCTGGAGCATATTCCTGCAAACCCAGTATCGGGACACCAAGTCCTCCTACATAACTGTGTGACTGTAAGTTTTTTGGGATATAGTCATAACCATTCACATAATCTGTAAATTTAGAATAAGACCATATCAGATCTGAGTTAACAGGTAAAATATTAACTGTGCCTATGACAAGAGGAAATGTCTGCGCTTTTTCGAGAGAGATTTTGTTGTCAGCGCAATACGAATAAATGTTGGACAGGGCATAGTTATAGAAACGGATATTTGCGGCATACTCCAGGGCATTGTAAGCTGTGGGGTTGTAATTTAAAGACTTGTCATAAAGATATTTGTATGAGTAAAATGCCGCTGACATCCAGTACTTCATTGCTTTCTGGTCTGAAGTTTGCTGGGCTTCATAGGTGCAAAGTTCAATAAGTGTACTCAAAGCTTCTGCTCTGCTATTTTCTCCAGGAATAATTTTGTCATCGGGGTGTTCTATAAATAAGGCAATGCGCTGGATGACTTTCTCAGGGTCATTATTGTAGTCTTCAGCAAGAGAATATTTTACAAGAAAGAATTCTGTTTTGTATGACAAATCGCCGGTCGTAAGAGCTGATTTGGACATTGCAGCAGCCCAGTTATCCTTGCCGACATAAGTAAGATGTGAGGTAGAGCAACTGCAAAGAATAGCACTTAAAGCTATGAGAGAAGTTAGTCTCTTTATTGAGTTTATCATATCAATACATTCCTTATTTAGTTTACCTAATTGGCGTCGCTGACTTTTATCCTTCCGCTTTTTGCAGCAGACTTAAGGGCTTCGAAATCATTTTCGGTCTGATCAGCGTAGGCTTCAGCAAAGCAAACCATAGCAATATCGAGTTCATCGCTGTTTCCTACATATCCTGCAATAGAAGCCGCATCTCCTGACTTTGCGTGAGCCAAAGCGGAGGCCCAGGCACACAAAGACCCGTATTGAGGAAGATTTTCAACTTTAACTTTTTTGGGATCGAACTCAACCCCTCCCTTCATGTCACGCAATTGCCTGATATAGAATTGAAACCCTTCATTCTCACCCCAGCCGAGAAAGATATCAGGGGCTCCCTGAATTAATCTCTGCCCGGCTACAACTCTCTGTCCATTATTTGAATAGACAGATTTAGCAACGAAAGGTTCGAGCACGGATTGCTGTGCTTCTTTAACCTGAAGGAATAGAGGGTCTTCTGAATGATTTCCTTTAAGCAATAAGATCCAGCATCTGGTTCCCACGCTTCCTACACCGACAACTTTCCTTGCCACATCGACAATTCTATACCGTTTAAGAAGTGACTTGCGGTCATCTGCCAGTGAATTGCAGTACGATTCGAGGAGTATTCCTAGAGCTTCTTTGAGGGGGGTGCCGGATTGGGTATGAGATGGCTTAACAATAAATGGGGTATTTTCACGGAGGAGGTATTTGTCATCTACCAGGTCTGTGAGTTTACCAAGCACCTGGGTATGTGTGTTGTGGCGGGCTTTTCTGAATAATTTTTCTGCGCCTTTCCGTGCTGAAGGAGAGATTACTTTCAATATATCTTTTGTTTTAATATTGGAATACCACAATTCCAGATTGCCCATATAGGCATATTGCTTCATCTTTTCACGGTAGGAACTAACTGTTGACATCACTGCTTCCTGGCATAATGCTTTGCTTGCTTCTAGGAAACGACCGCAAACGACTATACTTGCAACGAGCCGTTTTAAATCCCATTCCCACGGGCCTGGCAGAGTCTCATCAAAATCGTTTATACCAAAGACAAGATTGCGTTCAGCCGAAGCAAATACTCCAAAATTTGCCAGATGCATATCCCCGCAGGTTTGAACACTCAATTTTGTTGTTGGAGAGCTAGAGGCCAGATCGCTGGCCATAACTGCTGCGCTGCCGCGAAGGAATGCAAAAGGTGAGGTAAGCATCCTTGCATAGCGGACTGGAACTAAATCCGGCAGGCGGGTTTTTGCCTGTTCTTCAAGTATTGAAATAGGATCGATGCGGTTTGTAGAAGGTTTGAATTCAGCAATAGCTGAACGGGGATATTTTTCACGCAATGCTTTGCCAGCTGAAATTCGCTTTTCAATGCTTGGCTGTTTAGCTTTAAGGCTATTTAAAAGTTTTGCGCTCATAAAGATTTAAAGATATTGTTACTATTTAATATCTATGCCGCCCTTCTTCAATTTTTCCTGCATGACATTTATCGCTGTTTGAGCATCAGGCTCACCTAGTTTTTTAGCTTCATTCATATCGTCCAGTGCTTCCTTATAATTGCCCATTGTAGCCTTGATTATTGCTCTATGATAATAACTTTTGGCATCATTCTCATTCAAATCTATTGCTCTGCTGAAGTCTAGGATTGCACCTTCCTTATCTCCTAGGTTGGTCTTGGCAAGTCCTCTATTATAATAAACATTTTGAAGTGTAGGGTTGAGTTTAAGCGCCGCGTCGAAGTCAGTTATTGCTCCTAAATAGTCTCCGGCATCTGCTTTAGTGCGACCATCATTGAAGTAAGTTTGAATAGTAGTATCGGATCCATATGATATTGGAGCAAATAGACAAAGAATTAATGGCAGTAAGGCAAAAAGGATTTTATTCATTGTTTTCCTTTGGTTGTTTTGAGTTGGTTTTCTGTTCAGTAAGTTCCTTGTAATGTTTGGCATCAGAATTATCAGGATTAAGTCTTACAGCTTCATTGAAATCAGATTTAGCATTCTGGAAGTCAGTCAATTGAAATTTAGCCAATCCTCTGAAATAATAAGCCTGCGAATCTTTCGGAGATAAGCCTATAGCTTTAGAAAGATCAACCACGGCTCCTGAAAAGTCGCCATTTCTAGATTTGGCAACTCCTCTGTAAATGTAAGCTTTTGCGATATTAGGATTTAAATCGATAGCTTTTGAAGCGTCTTGAATTGCCCCAGCATTGTTGCCCATTGCGCTTCTGACGATGCAGCGATTCATATAAAGCAGAGCATCATTCGGGTCTAGTTCGACAGCTTTATTGCAGTCTTGCATTGCGCCTTTGCTGTCTCCAAGAGTAGTCTTAACAATACTTCTGTGAGAGTAGGCCAAGGCATTGTTTGGATCAAGGCCAATAGCTTTGTTGGTATCTTCTATTGATCCGTTGCTATCGCCTAGGACAGCTTTAGCAATTCCTCTGTATGAATAGGCTAATGCCATTTGGGGATTTAACTCAATGGCCTTATCGCAATCTTTTATTACTCCTATATCGTCTTCAATGTTAAGCTTGGCTTTGGCTCTGTAGAAATAAGCATTTGGATTTTTTGAATCGATATTTATAGCTTTAGTGTAATCATCTATTGCTCCAGAATAATCTCCTGACTGTTCCTTTTTATTGGCACTGTCAAAGTAAAGTTTCGGGCTGCTTTCAGCATAAATTGTCATTGCAGTAAATAAGCATAACACGAAAGTTAAAAAGGCCAAAAGATGTTTTTTCATCCTGTTATACTCAGGTTATAAGGTAAAATCTATAGTGGTTATTCTAGGCAAATGAACAGGATCAAGGGAATTAAAAACTGCCTATTTAAACAATAGGCAGTTTATTTAAAGTTCTTACTTGGCTCCTACTCTGGTTGCTTCGATTGTTCCTGCTGTATTCTGATTTGTGGTATATGTGCCCTCAAATTGATTGTCGCTGGTAAGTGTTCCAGTGATATGGAAAGTGCGGTTGCCGTCGTTGCGCACGCCGTCTATTATCAAGCTTGGGCTGCCTGCGACATTAGTGCCGCTCAGAATGAATTCGCCGAAAGCATCATTAGCCTTTCCGCTTAGTTTATAGGAATCCTGTGCTAGAACCATTGAGCCAGTCTCAGTGGTATCTTTATCATTCTCTTCAAAAGTGTACTTCCATGAGCCTGTCAGGTTGCAGTTTTCAGAAATTGAAGAGCATCCTGCAAATAATCCAAAGATAATAGTGAGTGCGGCCAGCATAATTGTTTTTTTCATGTTTCTCTCTCTGTTTTGTTATTTTGATAATTAATAAGGAACAGTCAAATTCTATTCTATCAATGAATCATATACAATTAGTCGCAGTGCCATTTAGTTCGGAATTCATCAAAAAAATTGAAAATTATACACATCTTAAACTCTACCAGCAGATTTAAGAAAGTGATCAATTATTTTTTAGGAGGAGTCCAGTTTGCTTCCCATACAAAACTAGGCATATATTTGCCGTACAATGCTCCACCGTTTAGCTTACTCTTTAAATCTTTTTAACTTCAGGAGATCCTTATATAATTACGAATATTAAGTTACTGTTAGTTTATTTATTGAACTGTATGGCCTAATATTTAACTATTTTTAATAACCATCGAGAGATAAATCTTAAATGATACATCAAAGTCAATATACTCCCACCATATATCTATTTCTGACTCTTATGGTTTTATGCTTAATGCCACTACCTCTTCAGGCGGCAAAATTTGTAGAGCTTGATTCTCCGGACACAGAAGCGGGGTATCTGGCTTATCTGCTTATCAATGAAAACCCATTTCCTAGCGAAAAAGGTTATGAGAGCGTGGAAGACAGCAAGACAGGTATGGTTCAAATACTCTGGGTTCTTAATGACAGACTCAGAATTATTCCAAAAGGATACACGCAGTTCCAGATTGCTAATACTAAGACGAACAGCATTGTCGGTGTGATTACTGCCAAGGGGCAATGCGAGGGTTTTGATCTCGATGCCGAAGGTAAACCAGCCTTTGCAGACAGAGTTCAGAAGCGAATAAATTATCTGGTAAAAATCGCTAACAGCGGCGGAAAACCCGGTAAGTTCGCTGAACTACTGAATTTCGCTAAGAACTTATCGAAAACTTATGTGAATTTTATGAAGATATTTAACCCTAATATTTTTCAAAACATATTTGTTATCAATAAGATAAAAGTTACAGGGCGCGCCTACTCATGGATGACTGACAAGGACTACTATCATCCGGGCGGAACTTTTGTGGCAATACCTGATTCGCTCGACGGATCTCAAGGCGGGAATAGATTCTATACTCTAAAGCAAAAGGAATAATCTTATGAGGAAGTGGTTGTTAAGTTTTTTAGCTGTCGGATTTTTATTTCAGTCTGTCTTATTTGGTTCCACGGATGTCGCAAAAGAGAAGTATCTTGAAGAAGTCTCCAGTCCGGCTTATCTTCAGGAGATTATCAGGCATCTGTACCGCTGGTACTTTGACGAAGCTGATATTGAAAAGCGCCCAGACTCAACCAAAGTTGTTTTTCAGATCAGATTATTATCCCCTAAACTTGATAAAGGAGATAAAAGCCAGTACGCCGAGATCTATATTCCTCTCTTGAATGTTTCCGTTAAAATAAAGAAATCCGACTACATGATTGAGGAAACCAATAAGGAAATAAAAAGCAATGGTTTCAAAATCATTAATGTCTCTAGAATTCCAAATGAAGCATTAAAATCTTCTGACTTTGTTTCTACTGAACTGGATGCTCAAGAGATGAAAGAGTACCTGTTTGTGACTCGCCGCAATGCTGAATTTCCCGATGAAGAGCTTCTAAAGAAAATAAGAACTGCCTTCGAACAGCAATTTATAAGCCTTAAAAAACATGAACTTGCCGATACTGCCCATGATGATCAACAAGATATTATACATATTGCTCCTCTGTCTCCTGTTGGCAATGATATATGGGCTTACTGGGAGAGCGGGAAAATGATTATCCATTGCACTTCCGATATAGATATAACAAACCCAGAAGTATGGGCGCTAGGCGACTCTACTTTTCATTGCTATGATGCATATAACAATACTGTATTGTCATTGGCCGAAGCTGAAGGAAGTAATGAACTTTTTACCAGAAATCAAGTCGGAAGAGTTCTTTATAATTGCATGCTTCTCGGCAGGCGTGTCTCTCTTACTCAGGAAAAATATTTGAAATAATGTTTTCATTAATAAAATTCTTCAGGAGCGAGCAGGCTGTCCGCGGAATGATCGTCCCTGCAGCGATTTTCCTACTTTTCAATTATAGAACAATTACCCAGGCCGGCGCCAGCATAATCGGCTTATTCTATCTCAAGCGGGTTCTCTAAAATCAAAGATAAGACAAATCAGGAAATGCCTTTGCTATTAAGGAAATCGCCTATTTTTTTATCTTTCTTTTGAATATGATCGATGAACCAGTTTACCAGAAAACTAATCATTTCTATATCTAATCTTTCATCAGTATTTAGTCTTTGTTTGAATCCATTTAGCTTATCAATGAAGTAGTTATGCTCTTTTCTCTGGTCATCAATTTCAGGATAGGATTTCTCGACCATTAATTTTTCTTCACATGTGAAATGATAAACTGTGTAGTCAGTCAGAAGTTTAATAAAATGCTCCAGAACACTAAAAGGAACATCATCATCGGCCCAATCTTTCAGATCATTGATTATTTTTAACAGTCTTTTATGCTGAGAGTCAATCAGCTTTACATTTACGCTGTAGCTGTCTTTCCATTCAATTTTTACTTTTATAGCTTCAGGCTCTGAAACTAATCCTGTAATAATCCTTTCTGCATTATTCATTTTCCACCTTCAAAAATTATTGTTGTTTTAAATATTCCATAATGCTAATACTCTTTGATTATATATGGATACTGGATTGTTGTCAAAACCTTATTCGAGATTTTATTCCTGAGCTTTAATCTTTTCTAATTCTCCCCATCTTTCGTAAAGAGATTCGAGTTTGATCTTTAGCGAATCCAGTTCTGCTTGAAGTTCATGAGTTTTATTGCCGTATTTTTCGAAGAAGTCTGAACTTCCGAATATCTTCTCAACTTCAGCTGTCTTTTCTTCTGTTTCAATGACTTTCTCTTCTATGGTTTCGAGCTCTTTTTCTTCTTTCCATGTCAATTTCCTAGTGATGGCTTTTGTAGGTTCTTTAGCAGGTTTCGTGATTTTTTCGGGTTGAGATTGATTTATACGGTTCTGTTTTTTTTCATAATAGTAGTCATAGTTCCCGACATAATAGGTAAGTTCTTTTTCCTCAAATAAGAGGGTGGTTGAGCATACGCGATTGAGAAAGTATCTATCGTGGCTGACGACTATGACGCAACCTTTAAATGTTATCAGCGCTTCCTCAAGTATTCGCAAAGTCTGCAAATCAAGGTCATTGGTTGGTTCGTCGAGTATCAGGAAATTACCGCCGTTTTTTAATATCTTAGCGATGATAAGCCTGCCTTTCTCGCCGCCTGAAAGGTCAGATATTCTGCTTTTGATTCTTGCGTCCTCAAAAAGAAACCTTTTCAAATATGTCCAGATGGTTACTTTATTTTCACCCAACTGGACGAAGTCATAGCCGCCGCCTATTTCGTCATAAACGGTATTTGATTCATTGAGTTTGAGCCTTTCCTGGTCTATGTAGTTGAACTCAAGATTGGACGCTCTTTCTATTGTGCCTGATGTTGGAACAAGTTCGCCTGTTAATGCTTTAAGAAAGGTTGTCTTGCCTGTGCCATTCTTTCCTATTAGTCCAATTTTCATTCCCGGATTGATCAGGAAATTGAAGTCTTTTAAAATTAGATTGTCTCCGTAAGAGATAGAGACATCAGTAAACTCTGCTACTTTGTCGCTTAGTTGGCGCGGAGGAGGTATTATTAATTCTATATCAAGTTCCTTGTCTGGTGGGAGCTGTCCTACAGCCTGATTAAATCTGTCAACTCTGCTATAGGATTTGGTGGTTCTGGCCTTTGGCATGCGCCTTATCCAGTCTATTTCTTTTCGGATAAAGCTTTTTCTTTTATGGTCCATTTTCTCTTCGACTTCAATCCTTTTGGCTTTTCCTATTAAATAGTCGGAATATGTGCCTGGATATGAATAGAAATTGCCGTTAGAAAGTTCGACTACTTTAGTAGCCAGATTGTCCAGGAAGTATCGGTCATGCGTTACAAAAATAACAGTTCCGTCGTATGATGAAATATATTTTTCCAGCCATTCTACAGAATCTGTATCCAGATGATTTGTAGGTTCATCAAGTATAAGCAAATCCGGTTCGCCTATTATGGCTCTGGCCAGAGCTGTTCTTCTCCTTTCTCCTCCTGATAATTCGGATACTTTTCTATCCATCTCAGGAGCATTGACAGCAAGGACCACTCGCTCGATTTTATTTTTTAGATTCCATCCGTTAAGTTTTTTAATTTTATCCTCAAGTATATGCTGTTCTTTGGAGTTAACTGGCAGATTTTCGTACTCTTCAATGAGGCTGGTAATATTTGAAGCTCCATCCAGAATTGATTCGTAAACTGTTTTGCCGGAGTCTAAGGAAAAATTCTGTGAAAGATATGATAAGGTTAATCCTTTCTTCTTGAGGACATCGCCTGAATCTGGTTTTTCCAAACCGGCTACAATCTTTAGGAAAGTTGATTTCCCACAGCCATTTCTGCCAACAAGACCGATTCGTTCCATTTTATAAACGGTAAGCGAAGAGTTCTGCAAAATATGTTGACTGCTAAAAGAAATGCTTAAGTTATCAGCGCTGAAAACAACTTGAGTATTGGGATCTGCCATAGAAGAAAAGTTTGATAGTTATAGATATTATGTTC
>JBAXXY010000009.1:0-37832 GCA_037127655.1 Lentisphaerota bacterium | reverse complement strand
GAATATAATATGGTTATTGGTATTATGCCTAAATGGGATTTCAAGTCTGCCGTATTGAAAGGTAAAAACGGAGGCAATGTAAAATGCTATGATATTGATAATCCTTCAAAAATCAATCCATATCCTTATGTTTTGACTAGCGCTATTTTTGATGATTCTGGGACTAATACTGAATTCAGGAAGTCATATACTGTTAGCCCTGGTCAAGGCAGAGATGGCGAAGTGGTTTTGACAAAAGGCATGAAACCATATTCAATAACCGAAGTTGATGGCGGGACAAATCTAGTAACTATTTGCGATAACCTCAAGGAATTAGCCAAGGCCGGTATTATCAAAACAATGGATATTACAGCTCCCGGCAGGATAGGCAATACTACTCCAAGCAAAATAACTTTTAATATTACTAAGGATAAACAGTTCAGCAGCACAACTGATAATGCATGGTCTGGTAATGTAAAACTCGGCGGCAAAGTATTTTCGGTCGCTAATGAATTCAAAGCTACAGTTACAAAAACTTCAGGTTCAAAATCTGAAGATTCAGATGGTATGGTGTTTGGATATACGGGTATCTATTCCCAAGGAGCAAAAAGCGTAATGTCCAAGCCAGTTGTCTATATAATTCCAGTGAAGGCTCTCAAATCTAAATACAGCGAAAGGACGGAAGAAAATAAATTAACATTCATTCCAGATTATATGTGGAGTAAAGGGATGGATTACTGGCTTATTGCTTATGATGATATCGGCGCAGTAAGTATAGAATAGTTGCCTTTTTCAAAGATCGGCTACTAATGCAAACAAAGACAATAGCCATTTCTGTATTGTTTGAAAGTATTTCAGATTTAACTCCTGAAATACTCTCTTTTTTTGATACGATTAAGTATCGTTGAATATCAAACATTATAAGGAAAGAATTTATGTCATGCGGTAAATCGTTATCGGGTAAAGTTGCAATTGTAACTGGAGCTTCAAGAGGAATAGGCTATGGACTGGCTGAGAAATTGGCTTCTGAAGGAGCTAATATAGTGGTGGTGGACATCGCTGGCTTTGCCGAAGCTGCGGCAGAACTCCAGAAGAGATACTCTGTTGAGTGTATCGGGGTTAAAATCGATGTGTCTGACGAGAAATGTATTCAGGAAGGAATCAATTCTGTATTCAAGCACTTCGGACATATTGATATTCTTGTGAATAACGCAGGAGTTCAGCATATTGATCACATCACAGATTTTGATACAAAAGCATGGAAGTTTGTTACATCTATTCAGATTGACGGCACATTCTTTATGGTTCGTGAGTGCATGAAGATAATGAAGCAGACAAAAACGGGCGGAAGAATTGTAAATATCGGTTCCGTTCATTCATTCTTAGCGTCTGCCAACAAGTGCGCCTATGTAGCTTCTAAGCACGCTTTACTGGGCATAACAAGATCTGTAGCAGTCGAAGGCGCGGAATTTAATATCGCCGGAAACCTCGTGGCTCCTGGTTATGTGCTTACTGACCTTGTAAAAAAACAGATTCCCGAAAGAATGAAAGCTGAAGGAAAAACAGAACAGGAAGTCATTAAGTCTATGCTGAAAGAAACCATTGACGGTGAGTTTACGACTGTGGAAGAGGTGGCAGATGCTGTGGCATTCTTTGCTGGAGCAAAGACGCTTGCGTATAGTGGACAGTCAATGATAGTTTCACACGGTTTCGTAATGGATTGATGGGTAGGGACGGATCTCGTAGCCGTCCGCATACAAAAGGGGCAATCGTCCCTCACCCGGCGCTCTCGGAGAGAGACGCCCTACCAAAATTGAATTAATACAAAGGATTCTACAAATGAAAAAGCAGGAAGTATTAAAAGCTGTATCAATGCCAATATATTCGCCTTCATACAAGAAAGGACCTCATATTTTTAGAAATAGAGAGTTCATGATTATCTCTTATGAGACTGACCTTGAAGCTCTGAGACAAGCAGTTCCAGAACCGCTGGAACTTGATTTATCCAATGGGCCGATAGTTAAATACGAATTCATCAAAATGCCGGACTGCAATGAGTTTGGTTCATATACTGAGTCAGGGCAGGTTATTCCAGTTCTGTTTAACGGCAGAAAAGGAAACTATGTCCACAGTATGTTTTTGGATGATATTTGCCCGATTGTCGGGGGCAGGGAAGTATGGGGTTTTCCTAAAAAGCTGGGATTTCCTGAATTCAGGGTTGACTCGATCAGCAAGGATTGTTATATCGGCGTACTTAAATATGGCGAACTCGAAATAGCCAGAGCTACAATGGGATATAAATTCGAAGCAGTTGATACAGAGAAAGTCCGCAAGGCTATGGAATGCGACAACTATCTGATAAAACTCATTCCTGATGTGGATTACGAACCCAAAATCTGCCAGCTGGTTAACTACCCGATAGAGAATGTCACAGTTAAGGAAGCATGGACTGGCCCGGCGTCACTACAGCTCTTTGATCACGCAATTGCTCCTATTTCTAAACTGCCTGTGAGAAAAGTAGTTGGCGCTCTCCACTTTGTTTCAGAACTGACTCTTGGCAAAGGCAAAGTTGATTACGACTATATGAAGTAGCTCCGCTATGATCTTGAAGACTTGGTGAGTCTGTATTTATTCAGGATATTGATCTGTATCTTATGGGCATAAAGGAAGATGCCTGGAGTGACAAAAAGAGTCAGGATCTGGGCGACTATGAGACCTCCTATTATGACCAGACCGAGCGGCCTTCTAAGAGATGTATCTATTCCAAGCCCGACAGCCAATGGGATTCCGGCAAATATTGATGTAAGCCCTGTCATCAGAATTGGTCTAAACCTTATAAGGCATGCGCCGTAAATGGCATCAAATGCTGTTTTCTTTTCCACTCTGATTTTCTGGAGAGCAAGGTCTATCATCATTATTCCATTTTTAACTATTATGCCAAGAAGCAGAAAGAGACCGACATAGGCAAATAAGGAAAGTTCTGAATCAAAAAGCAATAGTGAACCTATAGCTCCTGTTACAGCAATAGGAATAGTTGTCAGTACTGCAATTGGATACACATAGCTTTCATAGAGGAGTCCAAGAACTATGAACATAAGAAAAACAGCCAGGACTATCAGGAGGCTAAGGTTACGCATAGAACTGACAAATTGTTTTGCGTCTCCCTGCAGTTCTCCTGTTACACCGTCAGGCAATATTTTTTGGGCTGCACTTTCGAGCTCCTCTACTGCAGTTCCCAGGGGAACACCATTTGCAAGATTAAATGATATTGTCGCGGCAGACATCTGCTGGTAGTGAGTAACTGATTGAGGTCCGGCGCCTTTGATAATTTCTACGATAGCGCTGAGAGGCACCATATTTCCAGATACGGAAGATTTTAAGTACAGCGCTGATAGGTCTTGTGGTGTACTGCTGTATTTATCTGCGAGTTCTACGATGACATCATAAAAACTTGAGTTTTCTATGTATTGAGCAACTCTTCCTTGTGAATATGCGCTCAAGAGCGAGTTTTCTATATCAGTTACGCTGATGCCTAAACTCGATGCCTTGTCTCTATTTATCTTAATATTAAGCTGTGGAAGATTGAGTTTTATATCACTCTGAACATCTTTAAAGTCTGCATTTTCCCTTAATTCTGCTTCAAAGATCTGTCCGTATTTGAATACTTTATCTCTGTCCAGACCTGTGATAAGGTATGAGTATTGAGCGCCGTTCGCAGTGGTTTCACCGCCTGCATTTATATCAAGAACCGGTACAGAATTAAGATAAACGGCACCAAGATTGAACGGCATATTAGCGAATTTATTTCTAAGTTCTGAAAGCACTTGATCCATACTTTGGCGTTCTTCTCTGTCTTTGAGCATTATTGTCATTAGGCCCGTGGACTGGTCAGCGCCGCTGTACATGCCTGTAATTGTAAAGAATTTTGCAATATTCTTGTCTTTTTTTAGAATGTCATCAACCGCATCCTGGAACTTCTGAGCTCTTTCTGAAGAGAGCCCGATGGGCAGCTGAATTGAACCGAAAATAGTTCCGCTGTCTCCATTTGGAAGAAAGTTTTTTGGAACCATGAAATAAAATAAAAAAGAACATCCGATGCAAATAAGCCACAGGATAATAGAGTATGATGGTCTTTTTAAGAATATCTTGAGGCAGTACGCATATTTTTTTATCACGCGCTTTAGAAGAATGCTTACCCACTTCTGGAGGCGGCTCTTTTTAGAGTTTTCATTCGTAACTAGGATGTTTGCACACATCATAGGAGTTAGCGTTAGCGAGAGTGTTCCTGATATGATAATCATCACTATTGCGACGACGGCAAATTCTCTAAATATCTCGCCTATTGCTCCTTCCATAAAGAGTATCGGGATGAATACGATGATAAGAGCAGTGGTCATTGATATAATTGACGGCGTTATTTCCAATGAGCTTCGCTGTGATGCTTTGTCGGGTAATAATCCATTTTCTATATGTCTTGAAGTATTTTCCAGCACGACAATCGAGTCATCCACGATAAAACCTATTGCCAGAGTGAGAGCCAGCAATGATAGATTGTCTACGCTGTAGTTTGCAATATACATTACAGCAAATGTCCCGAGGAGTGAGACAGGTATTATTACAACAGGTATAAAGGTAGCGGTAATTTTACCTATGGAAAAATAAATTACCACGATGACCAATAATATTACAAATGCCAGCGTGACCTTCATTTCATAGATAGAACCGATGATGGCAAGAGACCTGTCGTATGCAATAGATAAATTAAAAGACCTCGGCAGTTCAGGTTTAATTTTCTCGATCATCTTCTTGACTCCATCTATAAGATTAACAGTGTTACTGCCGTCTTTTCGCGAGATGGAAAGCATCACAGGATTAGTGATGCTTTTATGATGTGTATTATCGGAATATTGGAGCATGTAGTTTATCTGCTGAGGAGTATATGAGGCTAACCCGATATCCGATATTCTTATAGGTTCATTTTTTTGATATTTCAGGATTAAATTATTGTAACCTTCCGGAGTCATAAGCTGTCCATCAGGAAGGATGGAAAATGTACGGTATTTGTCACTAAGATAACCTCCTGAAGAGAGAGAACTGGAACTGGAGAGCGCATAGGACACATCGGATAGAGTGATGTCGTATTGGGCCATCTTATGAGGATCTAAATAAATCCTGATTGCAGAGGATACGCTCCAGATTGTTACTGACGAAATTCCTTCAGTCATGCTTATGGGCTGAGAGATTTTTTTGTCCGATAATTGAAAGAGCTCATCATGCGGGATCGTTTCAGAGTCTGCGATTAGGAACATGATTGGTTTTTCAGAAGGGTTAGTCTTTGTGAAACTCGGGCTATCGGGCAGTTTAGGCATATAT
Organism: Lentisphaerota bacterium; assembly: GCA_037127655.1. Taxonomy (GTDB): domain Bacteria; phylum Verrucomicrobiota; class Lentisphaeria; order Victivallales; family GWF2-38-69; genus GWF2-38-69. The sequence continues at coordinate 32,480 of JBAXXY010000009.1, read as the reverse complement.
CCCTGAGCATAGGAAATCGCATTTTGGATGTCGGGGATGACAGTATTTAGTTCGTATCCGAGGTCAAAAGTGAGGATTATTCTTGTAAAACTATCAGTCGAAACAGATATGATATTTTTTAATCCCTGCACTCGGATAAGCTGTTGTTCCAGCGGCGTTGCAATGGCATCAGCCATTGTCTGAGGATTGGCGCCAGGATAGAATGCTGCGACTGTCACGACAGGATAGTCCACAGTAGGTATATCTGACACTGATAACTTGAAATAAGCAGATAGTCCAATCGCGCAAATAGAAAGAACTATGAGTGTGATGCCTATGGGTCTTTTTATGAAGTAGTTTGAAATGTTCATGGGTTATTTAGCCGTGACAGGATTTATAGATGAATCAGGATTTGTCATGCTGTCTATCGATACAGCATCGCCGGGAATCAGATTGAGAAGACCACTAACTATAACCCTGTCACCCGGTTTGACTGTTCCATTCTCAACTGCTATGAAATAACCCTCATGAGTGCCTATAACATCGACCAGTACTTTCTCCGCTTTGCCTTCCTTATTTACAACAAAGAAATAATGTTTATCATTGTCCAGAAGTAATCCTTCTTCAGGCACTAATATTGCATTCTTGATCTCTCCTACTGTGAGTTTCACATCAACAAACAGTCCCGGGAGCAGTTCCATTTTTGGATTTGGTATTGTCCCTCTGAGTTGGATAGTGCTGCTTGTGTCCTGTACTTCATTATTAAGAAAACTAAGTGATCCATCATATTGGATATCATAATCAGAATTGTCGTTTTTCTGGCTATTAACACTGACAACTAACTTTATTTCTCCTTTTGTGGTCAATGTACTCCTGATCCTGAATAAGTCTTTTCCCGGAACATTGAAGTCAACATACAGAGGATCTATTTGCTTGACATTAGCCAGAATATCGCTGGATGAAGTTATGATGTTACCTTCATCAACTTTTATGTAACCTATGACGCCGTCTATCGGAGAAATTATCGAACAGTAAGAGAGATTGATCTTATCGAGGTCAATTTTTGCCTGGTCAGATTTTATCTTAGCTTCAGCCTGAACAAAGACGGTAAGCATCTTTAGATATTCCTGTTTGGGAAGGCTGCCATTTTCACTGAGCTTTTTATCTTTTTCCAATACATACTTCTGATAATTATAATCTTCAATATCCTGAGAGAGTGCGGCTTCATCTATCTTTAGATTGGCTTTATATGGGGAATCGTCAATAGAAATAAGGAGTTCTCCTTTTTTTATAAAACTCCCTTCTTTAAAGTAAATCTTATTTATCTGTCCGGAAACCTGAGCTTTTATATCGACATTTTTATATGGCGATAGCGTGCCGAATGAATTGATTTCCACAGGAATATCTTTTGTTATCACCTGCATGGTTTGTACTTTTATCGGTGTGATATTTGTACTTGTCTCGTGTTTTGTACAAGCATAAGTCAATAAGAGTGTCAGGAGTAATGCTCCTTTTACAGCTTTATTCCATTTCATGATCAAACTCCGTTAAAATAAAAAAACGCTACCTTCTTTTGGAAGATAGCGTTTTTAATCTTCTTAACTTTTGTGCTCTTAACTTTCCTCGGTTAAAGAAACACTCGATAAATAAGCAGGTCTTCTGGCTCTCGACTCATCCTACTAACTAGCCTTCCCATCTCGTTTTAAGAAACAGTGACTCTTTAAGTTTTCGTTGTCGATTACAGCGGCGGGTCCGCAACGGATTTTAACCGTTTTCCCTTTTAATCCTGAAAATCAGGAACTTATTCTAAATTCAATTTTACATGAACAGTCACCTTTATATCTAAAAAAATAACTATTGCAATCAATAGTCAGAAAAATAACACAGTCTCTTTCAATGCTATTTAACAATAGCTTAAATATGTACTGAATAGTCTGGTGGCGAATAGGGTATCTAATGTTGGGATTTTTTTATTCTGAAGAGTGTTCCTAAAATACATTAGTTTGTTTAGGACTTCGGAGACCGATACCTCGAACTCGTGAGGGATGGTCATAGGATTGTTGTTAGATTCGCTTGCGATTGCTCCGCAGATATGGCGGCAGATGGTCTCTATATAGATGAGCTCTACTTTGGAGTCGGCGATTATTTCGGGCTTCTCTCCGATAGCGACCTTGTGACAAAAGGTTGAAACAAATGAATTAAAGTAAGGCTTGGAGTAGGGGCCGAAGACATTGGGCATAAGTAATCCGGTTGATCTTGCTCCATTTTCTTTTGCCCATTTATCTATCATAGTTCTTCCATTTCTTTTGGATTTATGGTAGAGAGAGTCTTTTGCTTCGTGAGTCGTTGAACCAAATAGGATATGCGGTTTATTACCAGCGTATTCAGCCGCTTTGAGCAGTTTTTCGACTAGCAGCATATTCGTATCATAGACTAACTGCTGATTATCTCCTCTGCTCATTCCTGCAAGGTGAACTATGGCATCGCAGTTTGAAACAAAGGAGCATAAATCTTTCTGATTGTCGAAATATGATTTGTCGAAGTTTACTCTTTTAATGCCCTGTCTTGTTCTTAGAAAGTTAAAGAAGTGGGTTCCGATGAAACCTGATTGTCCTGTGATTCCTACTGTGATATTCATAGAGCTTCCTGTTTTGCAAATATAGGTATGAGTTCAATTTGAATATTATTAATATCTCTGAGTCTTGCCGCGAGCCTCTTCATTAAAACGATGCATCTCATTGTTTCTTGTTTGAACGGCATATCTTTGTTCCTGAGAAGCCCATTATTTCGTATAAGATGTTTGAGAGATTCTATTTCAGTAAAGATTTCAGTGATGCTGTTATTGCAATCAGCACACTTCTCATTGATTGAAACAAAGGAAAAAGTTTCACACAATGATTGTATCCTAAGAATTACTTCTTTGCTGGCGTCAGATATGAAATGCTTTGAGTCTTCGGATATTGCTATGAGGTTTCGCGAAGATATAAGGAGCCTTTCTATAGCATCGCACCACTTTTTGAGGGTTGCCTGTTCGGAAGATGTTATAGAGCTTGTGATTGTAAGTTTGTCTATATTAAATTTCAGCAGTGCAACTCCTTCGCCAAGAATTTTTGGAGAATAGTCGGTCGGATTGCTGATTCTGAAGTTGTTAAATCTCTTCCAGAACAAAAATATTCCGTCCTTTACTACTGAAAAGTAATCGCTCTTCCAGAGCAATGAAGATATCAGCCACATTGCTATAATCCCGAAGAAGATGCTTATGAAGCGGAGAAATACTTTCTCAAAATCAGTGACGGGTCCCCAGCCAGGGATAAAAGCTACACAAAAGGCTAAAAATGTCTGAAGACCTATATAGGAAATTTTAGGGCAACTGAGCATGAAAAGAGATGTAATGTATCCTACAGAAAAGACGGCTATAAGCATAACAGTCGTTGATTCGATGTTGAACACCAATAGGGCAATCCCTATCAGAAAACCGATGCTACAGCCCAGAAACCTGAGGAGCCCCTTGAGGGTTGATGAAAGATAGTCAGGCATGGAGGCAGTCATTACTGCCAGGGTAATATTTCCAGTACCCATATCAGAAGGGAGATCGAGGAATTTCCATCCCCATACTACAGCGATGAGTGTAATTGCTGTTCTTATGGCGAATTTGAGATGCGGTTTATGGAGGAAAAGTTTGAACCCCATGAAGTCATATTCTTTATAACCTAGGAATTCGTCGTATTTATCTTCTTTTTGATTATTGGTTTCATCTTGCGGTTTTTTGTAAATGGTTTCCATCAGGATAAAGAAGGTAAAGTAGTCTTTGAGGAGTATCACTGCTTCCTGAAAAAGGTAAGTATCAGCAGTAGAATGTATTAAATAACGACCATGCTTTAAAGTTTTAGCGTATTTTAGATTCATTATGGAAAACTGCATGTTTATGTCGGCTTTGATTTTTTCTAGGGATATCGGGTCTTTTGTTTGTAAAAAGGTTTCAAAAAGCTGGGTGATTTTAGATATCTGTTTCGAGTGATTTAACTGGTATGTTACGGGTGTCGCTGCAGAAACTGACTGATGGAAAGTTATCAGATTGTCTATGTAATCAAAAACTTTTATGTAATCAATTTCTTTTGGGTTGCTACTTTGAGTCTTCTTTTCAAAGTGCGCGCTATATGTAAGCGTTTCAATGGTCTTAGTTAAGTTCTTAATAGAGCTATATTTGCTGATTACTGTTTGCTGAGAAAAAGAATGATTCAGGTATTGCTGAAATACTTCTTTGGCAAATGCAGAGAGTTCTGACTTTAGTAAGCTTATTTTCTGGTCCAATTCGTCTGAGGCGTATTTCGGTTTAAATAAATAGTTGACAATCAGATAAACGGCTATTCCGATCGAAAGGTTGGCTGATCTGTAGAATGCTGCCTGTGCAAACTGCAAAGCTGAGAGAGTTTGTTCAAAGCCGATTGATGAAATTAATGTGAAAGAAAGTATTATCATGAACCAGAAGTATCCCATAGACTTGGAAGTAGCCTGCTTATAGTAGCAGAATATAGCGATGAAAAACAAAAAGAGTGTGTAGTAGAATTGATTTTGCACCGTAAAGCCAAAAACAATGAATGCCAGAAAAGCTCCAAGAACAGTGCCTGTTATTCTATATATGCCCTTCTCTAAGCCTGTTCCAAGATATGGAGTAATCATTATGAAGCAGCAGAAAGGCGCCCAGTAGTTTGACCCCAATTCAAGTTCAATACTTATCAGATATGCGATGCAGGCTGAGATTGAGGCTTTTGCGCATGTAGCGGTTTTAGGGTTTTTCAGGGAAAAACTTTTGCAGAATGAATTAAAATCATCAACAATAGTTTGAGTGTAGTAGTTCACTTTAAGAAAAATATACTTGTGTTTTTACCAGAAGAAAACATAAACTCTTGCGCTCGATCCCATTCTAAGCTTCATGTACTCAGGCACTTTGGGGATTTTGATTATTACTGTAAACCTCTGCTGGAGCCTTATCCAGTCTATGGTAGGCTCTACATAAGGCAGTGTTTTATCTACATCTTTAGTCCTGCTTATAGCTCTGTTTATACTTTCGACTTTTCCTTCGAGAACCTTGAAGGGGTAGAGGTCAGGCATTATCCAAACGGTCTGGCCGGGTTTTACTCTTCCTATCCAAAATTCCTTGAAATTTGCCTCAATCCAGCAATCCTGAGACTGGACAATCCCGAAAACGCTCTGTCCTGCTTTAATGTACATGCCAGGCATCAGATAGTTATTGACTATAAAACCATCAAATGGAGCTCTGACTGTAGTACTTTCCAGATCATATTTAGCCTCGTTAAGCTGGGCAGTTAGCTGTTTGATCGTTGCTTCCTGTTCAGCTACTTGGTTTTTGGAATCATCTCGCGCTTCCAGTATCTGAGCTCTGATAACTTTATCCTTTTGAAATTGATAAAGCGTAGCCTGATACTCCTGATCTGAAGCAGCCTGTTGTTTATCCAAGAATTTATATCTTGCAACTTGCAGGTTATCAACCTCAAGTTGCCCTTCAACGCCTTTTAGTTGTTCCTCGAAATTTTTGACTTCGTCGGTATATTGTTGTTTTTTGGCGAAGGCTAATTGAATTTCTGCTTCGAGTTTATCGACTGCGAGCTTGTATGAATATGGGTCTAACTGAAAGAGTTGGTCTCCTTTTTTTACAAACTTATCTGTTGGGGCGTTTACTGAGGTTACAAATTCTTCCACTCTGGGGCTTATTTCTGCCCAGTTAGCTCTTATGTAAGCATCTGATGTATAGCCACCCTGAAAATAGAATATAAAAATGCTTATGATGATTATTATAAGAGCTATAAGAATCCACTTCTTTTTTCTGCTGAATTTCATTGGTAGGAACCTCATTTTTTTGTCTTTGCTGCACAAGATACAATTCTATAAACTAAAAACGCAATATCAACGGCTTTTAAATAGAAAAAAGCTTTTCTTAAAGCTATATTCTCATATCTTTGAACAAGCAATATTTTCTTTCAACAATTAGAGTGAATACAATATGAACGATTCTACGGAAAACAAAGAAGCTATAACTCAATCATCTTCCAATTACACAGCTAGCCAAATACAAGTCCTTGAAGGCTTGCAAGCTGTAAGACTTCGCCCGAGTATGTATATTGGTGATACGGGGCAAAGAGGTCTTCATCATCTTGTTTATGAAGTTGTTGACAACAGTATTGACGAAGTATTAGCCGGTCATGCAAAAGAAATAAAAGTAATCATACATATAGATAATTCTGTCACAGTAATAGATGATGGCCGCGGTATCCCTGTTGACCTTCACGAAGGCGAAGGTAAACCTGCTGTAGAAGTAGTTTTAACTGTTCTCCATGCCGGCGGTAAGTTTGACCACGACGCATACAAAGTATCCGGTGGTCTGCATGGAGTGGGCGTTTCCTGCGTAAATGCGCTTAGCGAATGGCTTGAAGTAGAAGTTCAAAGAGACGGTAGTCTTCATCACATACGGTTTGAAAGAGGAGATACTGTTTCACCCCTGAAAGTAGTTCGTCCTACGACTTTAAGAGGTACAACTGTGACATTTAAAGCTGATTCGACAATTTTTTCGGTGACTGTCTATGTCTGGGACATTCTTGCAAGCAGGCTTAGAGAATTGGCTTTCCTTAATAAGGGTGTCAAGATTTCCCTTGTTGACGAAAGAGAACAGGGAAAAGAAGATGTGTTTTACTATGAAGGCGGAATTGTTGAATTCGTATCCCATCTAAATAAAAATAAGCAACCACTGAATCCTCAGGTTATTTATCTTCACAAAATCAAAGAAGATGTTGATGTAGAAGTAGCAATGCAGTACAACGATAGCTTCGTTGAATCAATATTTTGCTATGTTAACAATATTAATACTATCGAAGGTGGAACTCATCTTACAGGTTTCCAGACTGGTCTGACCAGAACTCTTAATAAATATGCTATTGGCACTAATCTGATAAAAGCTGACAAAGGAATGAGCGGCACAGATGTAAGAGAAGGTTTGACTGCCATAATAAGTGTTAAAGTCAGAGATCCTCAGTTTGAAGGGCAGACCAAAACTAAACTTGGCAATAGCGAAGTACGAGGAATTGTAGAATCTGTTGTCAATGAAGTTCTTGGCGAATTTTTACAGGAAAATCCAGCATCTGCAAGAGAAATAGTTAATAAGGCCTTGGTTGCTGCCAGAGCTAGAGAAGCGGCTCGAAAAGCCAGGGAACTTATCCAAAGGAAAGGCGCGCTCGAAGGATTTTCACTTCCTGGAAAACTTTCAGACTGCTCTGAGAAAGACCCATCCAAATGTGAACTTTATATCGTGGAAGGAGACTCTGCCGGCGGTTCAGCTAAACAAGGCAGAGACAGTTCCTTCCAGGCAATTTTGCCTATCAGAGGTAAACTCATAAATGTCGAGAAGACTACTATTGATAAAGTTTTGGAGAATAAAGAAATACAATCTCTTATTGCGGCCATTGGATGCGGAATGGGGCAGGAGGAGTTTAATATCTCCAAAATCAGATACCATAGAGTTGTGATAATGACAGACGCAGATGTGGACGGTTCTCATATCAGAACTCTTATCTTGACTTTCTTCTTCCGTCAGATGAAGCAGATTATCGAAGCAGGTTTTGTCTATATTGCCAAACCTCCTCTCTTTAAGGTTAAAAAGAAACAAAAAGAAAGATACATTGATACAGAAGAACAGCTCGACAAATACCTGATTGAGCTTGGTTGCGAGGATGTGAAGGTTCTTAGGCTTCCAGATGTGGAAGTTGACACTGCAACATTAAAGAAAATGCTTGATGCCGTCAATACTTCAAAGCAGATTGGTAACGGCCTACTCAGGCATGGCCTTATACCGGAACTGTATTTCAAAACAGAGAAAGACGGGAACTTTCCGATCTCCAGAATTGCTTCGAGACAAGAAGATGGTTCAATTGTCGAAGAATACGCATATTCTAATGAGGAAATGGCTGAAATAATTTCTAGGATCAAGACTAAAGCATCCGCAAGATTCGAGGGTGAAGAACTTACTCCGGAAGAAAAAGAAAAAAGGCTTAACTATCTTATAGAAATTACCCAGATTTATGAATCAAAAGCATGCGTGCTTCTAGCGAAAGACCTAGAATCTCTTGGAGTTCCTGTAAAACATCTCTTCGGCGTAGATGAAGCTGTCTTTAAAATAACATCTAACGATAAACTTCTTCAATTGAATTCCCTGTCTGAGCTCTTCGATTACATCAAAAAAATAGGTAGGCAAGGTCTTCATATCCAAAGATATAAAGGTCTTGGTGAAATGAATGCAGAACAGCTTTGGGATACTACAATGAAGCCTGATGCCAGAAAGATGATAAAAGTTACAATGGAAGATGCTTTTCAAGCTGAAAGAATATTCTCTCTCCTCATGGGAGACGATGTAGAACCTAGAAGAGAATACATCGAAAAATACGCCGCTGGGGTCAAGGATTTAGACATCTAATCGCTATGGCAAAAAGGATAGTACTACTGTTTTTGAGTTTGTCTTTTTTGCTTATTATTTCCGGGTGCTGTACAAACTGCCTGATTGCCAAGTCAGAACTTGCCGGGCAGAAAGACCTTGAGCAGACTAATCCGAAAGCTACTGAACTCTGGGCTGACAACATTGAAGCAACTATTACTTCCGAATACGGTGGAAATGTAAAATCATTCACTGTAAGCGAAGTTTCTCCGCTAATACAATTACCAGGTTATTTTAATTCTGACTTGCTAGTGTCCTGCGATAGCGGGCGGCAATTGGGCGTTAAGAAAATTGAATCTTACAATAGCGAAAGAAAGGCCACTGTCAAAATTCTCTCATCTCTAACTAATCCATCGTTAAAGCTGGAAAAAACTTACAGAATGAATTTTGATACTGGAGATATCTTTATATCCAAAGATATCATCAATGTTTCTGAATCTATTATTACAGTCGAAACCATTCAGAAAATATCTCTTGTCAAGGGCGGTTTTCTCCTGATGCCTGTGAATGTCGCATCTCAATATCCAGCTTCTTACCGTGTTGTTAATACATCAGGCGATGATATAACTGCAGAAACTTCGCAAAGTGCATTAAGAGTCGATAATAAACTTATCTATTATGCGGATTTAAATTCTGAACTCACCATTAGTTCAGACTCTACAGAGGGCTGGTTTGGTTACTTCTACAAAAATACTCTTCTACTTGTAAAGTATTCGCCTTTCTATACAAATGCGGAAAAGAAAGGGTCAATTGTATGCAAAGCCGATTTAACTAAAGACTCAATCATTGTTTCTTTCGGCGAAACTTCCAGAGTCCTTCCCGGTAAAGATAGCAGACTCAAACTCTTTGAGAAAATTGCTATTATCAAGCTCAAGAGCGATATAAACAACTTCGCTGATGTTCAGGAAGCCCTGAAATATCTGAAAGTTAACTTAATTGTTAGGCGATAAGTCTTTCTTCAAAGGATAAAACTCTTCTGTGTTTTTTGCTTTAAATTTAGGTATGCTTAGTATTAACAGCATAGCTCCTAGTATAAAATAACCCGCTGAGAAATTATAAGCCAAGGACTGTTGAACTGATGGAAGATTCCATGGCAGATAGATGCCTCCATCCATCTTGACTGAGTGCAAAAGTCCAAAGAGTGAGAATGCTGAAAGAATGAAGAAATAGACGGAAGCAATTTTTAATCGCTTATCAATTATTTCAGCTAAAACTCCGCCCCATAGCATCCCAACAAAGATAAATCCGCTGCTCAGAGCATTTACTACGAGAACAGAATGGAACTTAATACCTACAACAGTAACAAGTTCATTATACTTAGCTATTGACAGGACATCTTGATCTGACAATTGAATTGCCATATACCTTAAAATTGCCGGAAAAATTGCCAAAGTTACAGCCGCATAGTGTTTTGGATTCACAGAAAAGAAAGCAAAAGAATTCACCTCAACGGCTATAAAGATAAGTATTGACGCAAATACTGCAGTGGGAATAAGGTTTACAAAAAATGATATGTATCCGAACATTCCGCCAAAGAGTATAAATATCGCGGCAAAAATCACATAAGCTGTCTTTGCTTCCATTTTCTTATATGCCGGATACCCTATGTAAACAGTGGATTGACCGACGCTTCCGCATATTGCCGATAAAATTGTGGCTACTCCATCAAGAAATAGAACGCTCTTGGGTTGATATGGATCGCCGCTAACCACGGCTCCGGCCGCTACATTTATATCAGTCATAACTACAAGAATACCCAAAGGTATGATCAATGATAAGTAGCCAAGGTCTATGATGGGTTTAACTCCGCTTAAGAAGTGCAATGACGGAGCAGGGCAGCCGAAATAAAAGTCCATCACAGGTTTTGTATATGATCCTAAGCCAAGCAAGTTAAGCGGACCTAGTACATGATAAATAACTGCTCCTGCTACAACGGCAAGAAAGACTCCCGGAATATTCTTGGGAAGACTTATTTCTGCGACCATTGTGTAGATTATGATTCCAAGCGAAACAATCCCGACTATCGGAATAGAAAATACTTCCACCAATGGAGCCAGACCTAGCAAACCTACTGCAACACCTGCCAGAGTTCCAAGTAATCCAGCTGCAGGAATAGCTTTTTGTATTTTGTTTGCCACTGTAACAATTAATATTTTCAATACGCCCATCATTAGCACAGATGCCATGCCTACATACCATGCAGACAGCGCGGCTGTGTGAGGATCCTGACCTACTCCTTTAAAATACAAAAAAGCAGGTCCAAGTATCCCTAGTGAAACCCCTATAACTGATGGTGTATCTATTCCGCTGGGAATGGCTGTAAGATCTCTTCTTCCAGTCTTTTTTGAAACCCAGATGTTATTTACGCAGAAAATGGTGTTGCTTATGAAAGCAGTGAATGCCGTAGCAGGCACAATAGACTGGAAAACAACATCAATCGGAAATTTAAAAATAAAAACAAGTATTCCAGACATAAAGGACACTGCAGCCATGTTGTCCATGACTATTCCAAGCAGGCCATTGACATCGCCCATGGTTACAAAAGATGAAAGTTTTATCTTCTTCCTAAACATTGGTTAAAACCTCATCTGTCTTTTTCTTGGAGTGAAATAAGGCGACAAAAAACATTACAATTCCTAGAACCAGATATGCTGATGAAAAGTCATAAGCCACAGTTCTTTCAACTACGCTCGCCATCCATGGTAAATATATGGCTCCAGATGTATCTCCAGAGTGAATTATTCCAAAGAAGGATAATACGGCAAGGATAAATAGATAACATGATGCAAATTTAAACCGCCTTTCTATTACCTCTACTAGAAGTCCGCCCCAAAGCATACTTACAATCATATAGCCATTACTGATTCCGAATGTAACAAGAACATGAGGCAATACAGCTCCAATATGTGAAGTTAAATCCTGCAATTTAGCTATTGGTATGGAAGAAATATCCGAAAATTGCATTGCTATGTATTTCATTATTGGAGGGAACATTGCAAAGGATACCGCAGTGTAATGTTTTATCGGAACGCATATAAAAACATAAGCCGTTACTTCTATAGCTATGTAAACAAGTATTGGCGCCAATGCGGAAGTTGGTATTAAGGAAATGAAAAATGTAATAAAGCCCAGGAAGGCTCCCGCAAGAAAAAACAGTGCGCTTATGATCGTGTAGCCTATTTTTGAGTCCATACTTCTACATGGAATCTGTTGGATATATATGGTTGTCTGGGAGATGCTTCCACATAGCCCGCCTAGCAATGTGCATATTCCGTCAGCTAAACAAGTTTTTTTTTCGCTGTAGTGATCTCCTATTATATCTGTCGCTACTGTGTTTGCAGCGTCAGCCACAAAGACGATTAGAGCAAAAGGTATGATTATAGGGAGGTAATCCAGTGCGCCATGCAATCCGCTAATCAATCCGGAGAATGGAATCGAATACCCCACATAAAAAGTAGTTAGAGGGGGCAAATATTTTATGCCAAGAAGATTTGACGGACCGAACGAGTGATAAATAATTGTTCCCAAAGCTACAGCTACAAAAACACCAGGGATATTTCCCGGTAGTCTGTTTCTTGCTACAAGAGTGAAGAGTATTATTCCAAATGAGACGAGACCTACAATCGGAATGGAAAATGTCTCGATCAATGGTTGGATTCCTATCAGGCCAATGGATAAACCAGCTAGAGAACCGAGTATTCCTGCCAGAGGAATGTATTTTTTAAAAACATTTGCCGCAGATGATAACGCAATTTTAATAATTCCTATGTAAACAACCGATGCCATTCCTATATGCCAGGCTATCGCAGCAGCAGTGTTAGGGTCAATCCCTGAATTTTTCATGGATACAAAAGCGGGCCCTACGACAAACATCGCAAGACCTACGCTTGAAGGGGTATCTAAGCCGGAAGGCAGAGCCGTAATATCTTTTCTTACAGTTTTCTTGGCCATTTGTATAGCCATGTATGAAAAAACTATATTTGAAAAGAATGCTGCAATAGACATGGCTGGAACCATCTGTCCAAGCACTATTTGCGCTGGCATTTTGAATTGAAAAATAAGCAATGTAGAGACAAATGATATGACGGCAAGAATGTTTACTATAATTGACAAAAAACCATTTATATCACCTAATGTCAAAAAGTTAGAGAATTTAAATCTGTCGCTCATTTTCGGAAAATCCCCCCTATGAAATTTCCTTGCAGATTGAAAGAGAAACTACAAATACTTCCCTTTTATAAATTTTCTATTTTGATTTTAAGAATTCTGACAAAATACCGATGTGTAAATGCTTAGATAGAAAGATTAGTTCTGAACAGCAATGCATTCTGAAAAGAGTTCACTTTGATTATTTTTGTAACCATCCCAGAAAGGATAATCTTTGCATTGTTTTGGCCTGACATCATAGATAGAACACTTTCCAGTTGGCGATTCTTGAAAGATACATGAGTAAACTCCATCAACCTTTATATCTTTGATATTGTGCAACCCATTTTCACGCCGTAGATAATTCTTTTTAAAGTCTGGTTCAGGCATATTCAAAAATGAGGCAATGTTGGCTAACTCCTCAAGGCTTATCCATAAATAACTTTGTTTACCTATACTTTTACAGCATTGTCCTTTGCATTTTTCGCAAAGATTCGAATCAAATGAAAAAGAGAACCCTTCCTTTTTGATAATTTGATTATCCATAGATTTAACAGTCTCCAGCAAATCTACCTGGGACTTTCGGATCATGGTAAACTTCATCTACATCAACTTCATCTGTATTTTTCTTATACATAAGTTCTCCATGGAGTTCTATGGAATCTCTTGAGGGGTGATGCTTTTTTGGGTTCTTCTTTGTCTCTTTCTGGTCGTTCATTTAAATTCAATTTTTTGGGATACAAATCAAATATTCTTCAATAAGTTTAATTTTAAGTTTGCCTTTTACCAATAGGATAATAGATTTTATGAGTTCATTAGGGGCGTATAGCTCAGTTGGTTAGAGCGCTGTGTTGACATCGCAGAGGTCACAGATTCGAGTTCTGTTACGCCCACCATTTTATCTGCAATAATCCTGACTTTATATCACTAAACGCCCATGCTACTGGTCTTGGATGTTATTTGTACATATTAGCTTCAGGTTGAACGCTTTTTATTTCATATCCTAAGACTTTCTCTATTTCCGGAATTGAATAGGAACCGTATTCGCATACAAAACTAATTGAAACGCCTTTTTTACCAGCTCTTCCAGTTCGCCCGATTCTATGAATATAGTCCTCAGATCTTTCAGGAATATCATAATTTATTACATGAGAAACATCATCTACATGAATGCCTCTGGATGCGACATCCGTTGCTATAATGATCGGCAGTTTTCCTGATTTGAAGTCATCAAGAGTTTTAATTCTTTTTTGCTGGACTATATCACTAGACAAGGTCTCAGAAGCATAGTGGTATTTTTCGAGAGATTTTTTCAGTCTGAAAGTCTGGTCTTTTGTATTGACAAATATCAAAGTTTTTTCCATTTGGTATTTTTCTAATAACCATAACAGAAACGATGTTTTTCTGTCTCCGACTACGCTGTAGAAAAGTTGTTCTATCGGTGCTGGAACGGATGTTTCAGGCTCCAATTCGATGGTAACCGGATCTTTCTGCCATTTTTGTATAAGGTATCGCACATCATTTGTCAGAGTGGCGCTAAAGAGCATCGTATGTCTTCTTGTAGCGGGAGGCATGCTTCTTTCTATTTTTGTAACATCTGGAATAAATCCCATATCAAGCATTCTGTCTGCCTCATCTATTACAAAGATTTCTGTTTTTGATAGGTTCAGAGCTTTTTTGCCGGCATAATCAAGCAGTCTTCCGGGAGTACCTATAAGTATGTCAATGTGTTTATTAAGATTGGCAAGCTGCTTTTTATAATCCATACCACCATAAACAACCTGGTTGTTAAAGTTGCAATACTTTCCCAGTTTCTGGGCATCATTAAATATCTGCATAGCAAGCTCTCTTGTAGGAGCAATAATTAGAACCCTGCAAAAGCCAGGCGTTTTGAACTTTAAAGGCGTATTAAGCAGATATTCAAAAATTGATATAAGGAAAACAGCGGTTTTTCCTGTGCCTGTTTGAGCTTTAACTGAAACATCTTTTCCCACCAATAAATGAGGTATTGTTTCCTTTTGAACAGGTGTGCAGTATTCAAATTTAGCGCTTTGCAGACCGACTAAAATTCTCTCATCGAGTTTAAAGTCAGAAAATCTTACAGACCCTTCAAGTTCAGGTGCTAATTTTAATATGGGCAAACTTTTGGGATTAGAAGAGGGATGGGGTAATTTAGGCTTTGGTTTGGAGGCAGTATGAGTATGAGTTTTATCCTTATGAATCGGGTGTTTTACAGTAGTTTTAGGTTTCTTAATGAAAAGTCCAAGCAATTTATTTTTCAGTGTCTTTAACAAAATTTTCTTCTTTTTTTTATTGCATTGTGTTATTCAAAAAACAGTAATATCTCACCAATGCTGTGAAATAATTATGCAGAAGCAGCCTGCTTCTTTTAAAAAAGGATAAAGCCAAGTTGAGGTAAAAGTATTTCTTATATGATCAACAAGTTTATCTTTATAAGCCTTTTATAGCATAGCTTCACATATCATATTATCCAAGAGCTGTATTGAAAAAGGCCATAGAAATGTTTAAAAATTGATTCAAAAAAGAGTTCAGGTAAAAAAACAATTTACCTTTTTGATGTTACTTGGAAGCTGCAGTTCAGGTAGGGTAAATTGATCCCGTTTATTGAGATCATTACTTTCGAATTTAATTCCATGTCTCTGTCTATAGGGAGTTTTAATTCATAAGCCAATTCCGGGATGATAAAAGTTCCCTTGTTATCGTATTTGTCAACTAGCACGGCTTCTCCTTTCCAGGCATTTGTATCCATGTAAACTATAGTCCAATGTCTGTTTGAGCTTGACTCTATATATCTATAGTCTTTGATTGATGATTGTATGAATGTGATTTTTCTTGAAACTTCATCCTCATACATTAAAGGTTGCTTATTGATGAAAGCTCTGAGTTGCTGGTGAACGAGGAGATCCAAATATCTTCGCAGTGGGCTTGTGGCTTTTGCATAATGATTTAGGGCAAGTCCGGAATGTCGTTCAGGATTCGTCTGGATGAGTGCAGGTTTCAACTTTCTACGGCAGGCAAACATTCCGGCAAGACCTTCGGAAATAGCAATATCCTCTCTGATGCTTTGTGTTGAAAATGGGAGGCAGATATTATTTTCAATCGCAAAGTTTGCCACAGCCTCGCCAGTCATCAGCATTGCTTCTTCCACAAGTTTTCTGCTTCTGAGCTGAGGCAGGGCATGAATGTCGATTCTTCCATCTTCAACTTTTATTTTTGATTCTGGTAATGTTATCTCGACAGCACCATCTGTGATGCGCTTGTCATAAAACCTCTGTGTCATGTCGAAAATACCCTGAAGACTTCCAGAATCAATATGGTTTTCGGCTTCTTCATACGACATTCTTTTAACTTTAATAAGGCTTGGGAAGATTTCTATTATTCTCGAATTGGAGTTGGCATCCAATGCGAGTTTGAAGGTTAGAGCAGGGGATATTTCCGAAAATCCCAGTCCGAAGAGCTCAGTGATACCATTAGGAAGCATGGGCAATGTTTTTTCAGGTAAATATAAACTTGAGGCCCTGTGCATCGCTGATATATCCAGATTACTTCCTGGAGTTATCAATGAGGCAACATCGGCAATATGAACGAAAAGGTATTTGCCGTCGAAACTCAATGCGTCATCTGGATCATTGCAGCCTTCATCATCAATGGCAAATGTTTCAAGATTTGTCAAATAACTTCGATTTTCCTCAGGCAGAAGAAAGGTTTCCAGATCTGAATCCTGTTTTAATGATATGCCGAATCTTTCAGGATGTGGATTTACGAAGTTATTCCAATGCTTAGTTCTTAAAAGTATCTCGTGAGCTTTTTCCTGAGTCTGCTCTGTTCCCAGTTCCTCCATCAAACGGCAGTTAGGCGTTTTCCCAAGTGCAAACTGTTCTATTTCATGCATGAATTTTGCATCTTCAGGAATAATTTTGCTGTTCTTTATACGGCAAACAAGATTTTCTCTTTCCTTTTCATAGGCAACTTTTGCATTTCTTTTTGCAATAACTTCATTGATTTCCTGTTCTGACTTCGGCTCGATTTTTTCTATTGTTCCTTTGAAATAAACACCGTCATTAAGCTGTTCCCATGCTGACCAGGCTGTTTGAGGGGAACTTTTACCATAAATGAGTTCAGCAAGTTCACTTAGATTAACGCTGCTGCCATCGATAAGTTTACATATTTCCAGAAGATCTTCTTTGGACTGAATATTCATCTCTAATGAATTCAAGTTTGCTGTCGGACCTATATGTAGCAGCTGAACATCTTTGTTTCTGACGAGCTTTGTGCTTTTGTCTGCGAGTTCTATTTCGAATTTGTCCGCGTTGTTTCCAGTAATTCTTGCCGGATTATTTCTGTACAGCACTAAACTATTTAACTTTATATCCATAATACTTTTATTGTTTTAGTTTGTTATTAAAAGTCTGGAGCTTTGGATGACTCTTACTGCTTTCTTTAATTTTAATATTTGCGAATAATATTAGGTTAAATTGTAACTTTTAGTTATTTGAATTATAGGGGAATACGAAGATATAAAGCTATTTTGCAATCCTTGTGATAGGATTATTATCAGTAAACCTCATTAGCTCTTGAAAGTTGAGCAACAATTTTTTTAAAAGTTTAAGGAGAATAAGAGAATGATTATCAAACCTGAATTTATCGGACCTATATCAAAAAATCCTCATCCATATGGATGCAAAGCTTCTCTAGAAAAACAAATTGATTATGCCAAGAAACAGCCGCATTTCAAAGGGGCTAAAAAAGCATTGATAATTGGAGCATCTTCAGGTTATGGGCTGGCTACAAGAATAGTTCTGGAGTTCGGCGCCGGTGCAGACACTATCGGAGTCTCATTTGAAATAGGAGTTACTGAAAAGAGGGCAGGGACGGCAGGGTGGTGGAATAATATCTGGTATAAAGAACTTGCAAAAAAATATGGAAAGGCAACTAAAAACTTTGTAGGCGACGCTTTTGGGACGGAATTTAAAAATGATGTTATCAAATACATAAAGAAAGAATTCGGCGGCAAGGTTGATCTTGTTATTTACAGTCTGGCGTCAGGAAGAAGGACTGACCCTAAAGACGGGCACACTTACACTTCAGCCCTGAGGAGTATAGAAGGAGAAATCAGATCTCATACTCTTGACCTTAATACAGGAGAGATAATTGAAGGTCATATGGCAGTAGCAACCCAGGCAGATATTGACAATACTGTAAAGGTTATGGGGGGCGAAGACTGGAAACTTTGGATGGAGGCTCTCGCTGAGGCAGGAGTATTGGCAGAAGGATGCAAATCAATCGCTTACTCTTATGAAGGGCCAAAATCCACATACCCTATTTATGAGGGCGGCACAATAGGACTAGCTAAACGCCATCTGGAAAAAACATCCTACGAAATAAATAAAGACCTCAAGGCGATTAATGGCGAAGCATTTGTCGCAATATGCAAAGCTATGGTAACCAAAGCAAGCGCATTCATACCTTTATTCCCGGTTTACGCCAGCATCCTTTTTAAAGTGATGAAGAAAAATGGCACTCATGAAGGATGTATCGAGCAGATAGAAAGACTCTTCAAGGATATGGTCTATGGCAATAAACGCATAACTGACAGCAAGGGGCGCGTCAGAGCTGACAATCTTGAGATGGATCCGAAAGTTCAGGAAGTAGTTGAAAAGCTGATGGAAACCATTAATAACTCAAATCTGAAAAAGAATGCCGATGTAGAAGGTTTTTTAAAGGATTTTCTCGAGCTGAACGGGTTTGGGATTGAGGGAATAAACTACGAAGAAGATGTGGATTTGGAAGTTCTTTCAAAATTGGAATACTAAGAGCGAGAAAATTCATCTTGTTCCGAGTTTTCATTCCATCTGTACTCCATTATTGACGCAATCTCTTTGGCAGTAACAATGCCTTTTAGTTTTGCGACAAAAGCTAGCGCCATATCAGT
Organism: Lentisphaerota bacterium; assembly: GCA_037127655.1. Lineage (GTDB taxonomy): Bacteria > Verrucomicrobiota > Lentisphaeria > Victivallales > GWF2-38-69 > GWF2-38-69. The sequence continues at coordinate 13,902 of JBAXXY010000009.1, read as the reverse complement.
GCCTGCGGAGATTCCAGAACTAGTGAATACTTTGCCGTCTTCAACCCATCTTGCACTCTTAATCCATTTTACTTTTGAATTCAAAGATACAGGAAAATCGAAGGCTCGTTTATTAGATGTTGCACTCTTATTGTCAAGAAGGTTTGTCTTTGCAAGAATTGCCGAACCTGTGCAGATCGTCAGGACATACTTGGCTTCATTGCCGAGTTCTTGCATACATTTTATGAACGGCTGATTTTTGACCTCTTCCCTTGCTCCCCATCCTCCGGGAATAAAAAGAACATCTGTATTGCCGTACGCTTCGGATAACGGTTTAGTTTGGACTTGCAGGTTATCTCTATTTGCGACTAAACCGCCTTTTTGCGAATAGAAGTTAATCGAAAAACTTTCGACCTTACCAAAAACTTCTACTGGCCCGAAGACATCAAGCGTTTCAAAATCATGATATAGAACTATTGATATTTTCATAAACTCATCTTGTTTGATGTACTAACTTTTTGGGAATTATAAAGAGAATTTAAGTCTTTTACAATCGTTTTCGTGAGCAAGATTGTTTAGAATGAGTATAGGAGTAAATAATTATGGATGCTAAAAATTACAGTCAATCAGAAGAAAGAATCAATTTCCAAACGCACGCTTTGGGAAGTTTGCTTAGTCTATTAGGGCTTATAAATTTTTTCATTGTTGGTTATGGAAGAGGTGAATTCAAATATTTTATAGGTCTTATAATCTTTGGATTTTCCCTTTTATCTCTTTATTCCTTTTCAGCGCTGTACCATTTTGCAAAGGAACCTCAGAGAAAACTATTCTTCAGGAAACTCGATCATTCGGCAATTTTTATACTCATTGCAGGTTCTTACACTCCTCTGATGCTTATGACGCTAAAGCCCGTTCTGGGAATCAGTCTGATAATACTTAATTGGCTTTTGGCTTTGGTCGGCATTCTCTCAGAGTTTTATCCGATCTTTAAATCAAGAAAATGGGCGATTGTCCTCTATGTCGTGATGGGATGGATGGCTATTTTTGTTATAAAACCCATATTCGATAGTGTCTCTCTTGCCAACCTTCTGCTTATTATCATAGGAGGCATAGTATATACCGTAGGAATTATATTCTATGTAAGAAGGACGATGTACCACAATCACGGTATCTGGCATTTATTCGTTTTAGGGGGAAGCGCCTGCCATTATTTTGCCATTTTAAGCATCTATTTAACTCTTGCTAAACACTGATATAAACTCAAAATCTATAAATATATATACTCAGTGGAAAACCTTTGTTTGACTTGTTTTATGTATTCGTTGATAGCATCTAAATAGTCGAGAGTTTTTTAAATTGGGTTTTGAGAGCGGGGTAGAGGTTCTCGTAAATTTCCTGCATCTGAGAATAAACTTTGTGATTGGACTCGTTAGGCTCAAAAACCTGGGCTGTTTTAATAATGCTATTAGCTGTTTCCACAATGTTCTTGTATAGCCCGCTTCCCACTCCGGCTATGATAGCCAAACCTAATGTAGAACCGTCTGAAACTTTGTTTGTTATTACCGGCAGATTGGTAATGTCTGCCTTTATCTGATTCCATAACGGGCTTTTTGCCTGTCCGCCGCAAACCCTTATTTCAGAGGCTGTAGCTCCATGGGATTTAAAGAGCCTGAGTATATGATTTATGCCAAATCCAGTTCCTTCAAGGATAGATCGAACTATGTCGTGTTTTGAGTGTTCAAGAGATAAGCCGAAAAGAACGCCGCGGGCATTAGAGTCCCACCAGGGAGTTCTTTCACCTGTGAGATAAGGCAGAAAAATCAGCCTTTTTGAGCCAGGCTGCGATTTTGATGCATCCTCAAAGAACTTTTCAAAATGAGCGCCTTTTCCGTAATAAAGATTTTTGTACCAGTGAAGCGCTTTGCCTGTAGTTGCCATAAGGCCGGAAATATGATAAAGCCCTTCCATAAGCGGATGGTTAGCCTCGAAGAATCTTTTGTCTCCGAGAGGTTTATCCCAACAGATGTTTACTCCCTGAGATGAACCGCCTCTGTCACAGACAACGCCTTTTTTAAGGCTGCCTGAACTTATCAGGACTTCGATAAAATCCGCTCCACCGGTTCCTGCAATAACAGGTATATTGACCGGCAGTCCAGTCTCCTCTGAAGCGTATTTAGTAGTTAATCCGACACTGTCCCCCATTGTGATTTCTTCAGGGAAAAGCTCTCTTGGTAAACCTGACGCTTCAATGGTCTTTTCATCCCATATTTTTATAGTATTGGAGACAATGGAAGTTCTGATATTTCCAGTGAGTTTGCAGTTGATGTAATCAAGCGGCTGAACAAAGTGTCTGACTTTTTTGAATGATTCTGGGTTATTATTCCTGAGATACATTGCTCTTGGTACAAACCATGCAAGATCATTTGATTTGACGCCGAGTTTCTTTGAAAGATATTCTGCTTCATTTGAACCTCTTCTATCCATCCAGAGAATAGAGTTGCCAACTGGGTTGAACTTCTTATCCAATGCCACAAGGGTAGGGCCGTGGCTTCCGACACAGATTGCTTTTAACTCAGCCGGGTCAATTTTAGCAAGAGTTTTACAGATGTTTTTTTTTAGGGAAAGCCACCAGTTTAAAACCGGAGACTCAGCAGCACCGGATTTTTTATCATACAAGACACTATGACTGCAGGATTCTTCAATAATCTGATTGCCGTTCAGATCATATATGCCAACTTTAACTCTAGTAGTTCCAATCTCTATTCCGAGAAGATACGACATAGATAAAGGATCCTTTTATCTTTTACAGGCTTCGAGAAATCTATCAAAAGTTTGCAGACTTTCATCAGACATCAGATGAAGCCTTTTTGCGAGTTTTAAAGGGAATAGAGCATAGATGCCTGTTGCGCTTGTGCAAAGTTTGTCGTGAGCATTGTACAGTTCGGATTTAAGGACTATTTCCTTTGGTTTGAGTTCTTCAATCCATGAAAACGCTCTGATTTTAGAGCTTGTTTCTACTTTTTCATGATAGTTCAGAGTCATGGATTTAGTTAGCATAATATTTTTAGTCATGTAAATAGCTGTCCATGCCATGAGCTCGTCCAGAATAGTAGAAAGGATTCCTCCGTGAATTACCTGATCCCAGCCTTTGTAGCAGTCGTGAAGTTCCAATTGTGTCCAGAGATATTTTTCGTCAGTGAAGAAAGGCATGTGAAGACCATGCGAATTATCAGTGCCGCAAGCGAAACATTCTTTTGACCAGATGTGGGTAGGAATTTTAAAACAGTTTTCCGTTTTTATTTCAGGAATTGGCATATTATTTTTTTCTCAGGAATATGATAGCCGCTGTTCCTGCAAGGAACATAGAAATTGCCATAGTGAAGATAAATGCATATGGCGATTCCTGAAATGGCAGCGGGATATTCATTCCGTAAATACTTGCTACCAAAGTAGGCAGCATAAGAATTATCGTTACAGAAGCCAAAAACTTCATTACAGAGTTAATTTTATTAGATATAAGAGAAGAAAAAGCATTTAGCATATTACTGAGGATGTTGCTATATACATTAGCCATTTCAATAGCCTGCCTATACTCTACCCACACATCTTCGAGCAGGTCTCTGTCATCAGCGCTTATTTTAAATTTTTTGGATGCCGCGAGCCTCCCAATCATTATTTCATCAGCTCTTAAGGATGTACTGAAGTAAACCAGGCTCTTTTCGAGATCCATAAGTTTTATCAACTCGTGATTCTTCATTGAAGCTTGGAGTTCCCTCTCAAGCTCGTTAGTCATATTATTTATTTGCTTGAGGTACTTTAGGTATAAAATAGCAGTTCTGAGGAATATCAGGAATATAAATTTTTCTTTGTTTTTAAGTGAGAAGTTTTTAATCTTTCTATCCAGGAAAGTCGATATTATCTCGGTTTCTACCGAACAGATTGTGATGATAGTATCTTGTGTGTAAACTATACCAAGAGGAATAGTGTTGTACGGATTTAGAGTGTTATCTTTTTCATAGTGAGGTATTCGCAAAATTATAAGGATATGCTCATCTTCTATTTCTATACGCGGTCTTTCATCTATGTCGAGAGGGTCTGTAAGGAACTCTTCCGGCAAGTCTAGGGACTTGCTTATCTCGTTAAGTTCGACAAAATTCGGCTGGATTGCATTTATCCAGCAGTCTTTTTCAATCGAAGAGATCTCCTGGATCGAATCGTCTGCTTTTTTATAAATATTAATCATAGAATCAGCTCAGATAATTTCGGAAAAACTATTTGGGTTTATTAACCTTAAAGTCAAGAACATAGTCGAAGTATAAAATAGAACAAAATTAAAAGCAATAAGACATTGGTCTAAAATCAGGCTATTTAAAAAAGTTTTTTGATTTCTCTGCCAAAGTCTGTCAGTTCTTCCTCTTGAGCATATCTGAAGCGTGCGCAACAGCCGCTTTTCCGCCGCCAAGCATTCTTGATAATTCTTTAACTTTGTTCGAATCTGAAAGTAGTGAGATTTCGGTAAAAGTCCTGTCGTCTTTAACTTCCTTTCTGACCAGAAAGTGATAGTCTGCAAATGACGCGACCTGAGCAAGATGTGATATGCATATAACCTGATGTTCTTTGCCGAGTTTTTTTAGTTCCTTTCCTACTTCATTTGCTACTTCTCCGCCTATATTTGCATCAATTTCATCAAATATCAAGATTGGAATAAGGTCGGAATTTGACAGAACAGTTTTAATTGCAAGCATAATTCTAGATAATTCTCCACTGCTTGCGACAGATTTTAGAGGAGCTAGTTTTTCTCCTTTGTTTGCGGAGAATAGGACTTCTAGCTTATCTATGCCAGTTGATGAGATGGTTGTATCAGAAAAGGATATAGTCAGATTTGCATTCAAGAAACCTATAGTTTTGAGTTTTTCTACCGTTTCTCCGGCAAACTTTCCCCCTGTTTCTTTTCTCATTCCGGATAATTCAGTCGCAACAGAAAGAAAAGATTTAGTTTTTTCATTCAGCGAGGCGCTGAGTCTTCCTTTTACGAAAGCTAAATTATCTATTAAATCGAGTTTCTTTTGGGCTTTTTCTTTGGCAAGGATAACATCTTCCATAGCCGGGCCATACTTCTTTTTGAGATTTGAAATGGCGCCAAGTCTATTTTCTAACTCTAGGAATCCACCCTCATCAAGCTCTATCTTAGACGCATAGTCTTCGATATCATAATTCAAATCCTTGACCAGCGATGAAATTTGCCCAAGAGACCCAGTGAATTTTGAAATATTTTCTTCATCTATTTTCTCGGCATCCGATAATTTTCTTATCACTGAAGCAATGCCGTTGTGAACAGAGTTTTCTGAATCGTAGAGCAGATATCTTGCATCGTTGGCTGATTCTATCAGGCTTTTGCTATTTGATACGATCTTGTAGCGGCTGTAAAGTTCGAAATCCTCATTTGGTTTAGGTTCAACCTTAGAAATATCAGCGATTAAATGCCTCAGGTAATCAGTTTCTGAAAGATTGGGTAAGTCTTTTTCTATTTCACCAAGTTCTTTTTCAAGTGATTTGATCTCAGCATATATGGTTTCGACTTCTTTTCTTTTTTTCTGGCACTCTCCGTAGGAATCTATCAGCGAAAGCAGATTGTTATTGTTTAATAGCGAATGGTGCTCTTCGGGGCCATGGAAATCAAGTAGAAAATCAGCTATGGACGATAATGTATCCAAAGTAACGCTTGTGTCATTGATGAATGATCTGCTGGAAGATTGCGTTAAAACCCGTCTGAATGCCAATTCTCCAGTTGGATTAAACTCTATTGAATTAGCCTCAAGAATAGGATTTATTCTGGGCAGAAGATATTTTGGGATGTTGATTCCGGCGGAGAGTTCGCACTTATTCTCACCTGTTCTGATGACATTCTTATCTGCTCTTTCTCCGAAAAGAATGGAAATGGCGCTTATGATAACGCTTTTCCCCGCTCCGGTTTCGCCTGAAATAATATTCAAACCTTTTCCCAAATCTATCTCAGCGTCTTGAACTAGTGCAAGGTTTTTAATTTTAAGCCATTCTATCATCTGGAAGAAGGTGTTAGGTTTATGTGTGAAGTGTTAGATTGAGCATTCACATCTATTCGTAATTATCTACTTAACATAGAATCTTATCGGATTTAAGTAGATCGAGATTATAAATCTGTGAAACCAACCGTAGGCGTGTTCCATATCTACAAACTCTATAACTTCTCCCTTTGCCTGATCATATGGTATTCCATAAGCCTGCACCATATCTTCAGGCATTATATTTTGAGCTACAATCCAGCGGTTGTTTAGATAACTCCAGTTGCTTTCCATGTAGTCAAATCTTTCGATTTTAGCCTGATCTGAACCAGTCGGAGGTTGTTTGATTTGTTCATAGCTAATACATCCGCTGAGCATGGCAAGTAGAAGAACTAACATTGTTCCTTTGAAAAGATATTTCATATATCAACCCTCTTTAAATTAAATGGAAACAAAATAGAATGAAGTTTAACTACAAAAATTTTAACCTAGTATAAGGATAAAAATGAGAAGCTTCTTAAGAAATTTTAACAAAAAAAATATTATTCCTTGTTTAATGTGGACTGGAATACTTCTTCTTTGCTCCTGTAATTCTGCGCCCGCTCCAACTCAAGTCAATCAGGTCAGCGTCGATCAGATTCAGCAACTGCAGGACAAGATGTTTGCTAGTGATAAACCAGAATCGCATTTTGACGACATAAGAGAATATGTGTTTGAACAATATCCCGACTTACCTGATGATGTTGAATTATTGATAAAGAATACAAAACCCAAATTTGTGGAAAATAATCCCAAGATGGAATACTGCTTCTTCTGGGTTCTCTCCGACGGTTCAATTATTGAAGTTGTGACAACTCCTCCTCCTCTATGCGAACCTATGTCTATTCATCACAGCAAGCGCATCCAATACGAATAGATATTTTAGTTCTATCAAATTCCCAGTAAGAGTTTAAGATTTTCAGGAAACTCAGGTCTGAGTGTCTTGGTTGAGATTGAAGTAACGGTAAATATTCCAATCGCACAAACTTTCTTGTCGGACTTTCTAATTACTTCCTGTTCCATAATTACGCGGATCTTACCTTGTGGCACTATTTTGGAAGTTACTGCGTATTCATCTCCTGATTTTAAAGGAGTTCTGTATTTTATTGTAGCCTCGGCAAGAACCAAATCGTGACCTTCTTCGTGGGTTTTGGCAAAATCTATGCCTAGCGCTTTTAGGTGTTTGTGTCTTGCATGAGCCATGAATATAAAATAGTTAGAGTTATTAACAATTCCCTGAAGATCAAGTTCGCTGTCTCTTACTTCTCCGTCAATAGAAAAAACTTCACTGACATTCATAATATTTTTCACCTTATTTACCGTCAATATTTAATTCTTGAATATTTTTAAATATTAGTTTTGCATATTGCCGAATGCAAGTCTAAAATAACGCCGTTTGTTTAACAGCATTCAATTATATTGGCTACTACCTAGATGTACTAATATTTCGCTGGTCGGTCTTTTTCAAAAAACTGTCTTTAAAAACCTTTTAACTCAGAAAGTAAGCTTAAATTATGGCTATAGATAAGCACTCAGAAGACGATTACTATTCTGATTCAAAATCGGGAAGTTCATACTTCGGAACAAACTCAACACTAAGTTCGTACTTCAGGCAGATTTCTAAATCTTCTCTGCTTAATGCAGCAGAAGAAATACAGCTAATGCAGCAGTACTTCAATAACATCGAAAATGTTAGAACTTCAATTTGTGATTTTGCCTTTGTAATAGATGAGCATGTTAAGCTCATAGATTCAGTAGGTGAAGATATTGACGAAGTAGAAAACTTGTTTTTTACCAGTATAAAATGCAAAAATAGTGAATCTACCGAACACATCTACGCAAGTCTGGTTTCCTGGAAAATGGAAATTCTGAAGGCTAAAGAAGAACTCGTCAAGTCATTCACAAAGAAGCAGCCCAAGAAACTTGTCACGGTCAGAAAAGCCATGCGTGATACTCTTACAAGGCACAAAGTTCTTTCAGAAAAACTTGAAGAGTGGTTTGATGTAGCAAATGAATATTATGGCATATTAAACAATATTTCCGAAGAGAACAGACAGGGTAGGGAGTTCATCATAGAAAAAACAATGATGTCGCCCGATGAATTTATATCCCATATGGAATCTATTGCTTCATATAGAAAATTGTCCCTTGCTGCAAGAGATAGAATTGTCGAGAGTAATTTAAGGCTCGTAGTAAGTATAGCTAAGAAGTTTAAGAGCAGAGGCGTACCATTCATAGATTTGATACAGGAAGGCAATATCGGACTTATGAAAGCAGTTGATAAATTTGACTGCACAAAAGGTTTTAGATTCAGTACTTACGCTACATGGTGGATTAGACTGCACATCAGAAGAGCTGCTGAAAGACAAGGCCGAATTGTTAGAATTCCTACACACATGCTTGAGACAATCAATAAAATGTTTCTTAAAGAGCAGATATTTATCCGTGAAAATGGTTATGAACCGACTATTGAGGAACTTGCCAAGCTTCTAGAACTTACCGTTGAGAAAGTTAGGGCTCTGAGAAAAATGGCAATGCAGCCATTGTCTCTGCAGGCCTCACTCACATCTGATGAAGATGACAAAACTTCTCTCGAAGACATTCTCGAATCTTCAGCAAAAGATCCGGCAAAACAGGCTTTGATTACCTCGAAACAGGAAATTTTCAAGGAAGTTCTCGGGTCATTGATGGAAAGAGAACAGCTCATCTTAAAAATGCGTTACGGTATAAATGACGATAAACCCAAAACTCTCGAAGAGGTGGGAAAGCATTTCAGTCTTTCACGCGAACGCATAAGGCAGATCGAAGTAAAAGCTATTCAAAAGATGAAAAGGCTCACTTCTGAGCTTTAGTCTGCTATTCCAGAAATGAATTTTTCTCAGTATAAGATTTGAGAATGCCTGTTCTTAATCCATTGGCTGTAAGCGTAAATTCGTGTGTCCCCAACAGCTTTAAAATTTCTGATAAAATATTTAAGGCCGTTGGAAGAGTTTGAGCTCTTTCTGCGTCGATGCCTGGTAGTTTTTTTCTATCCTCTAATTTTTTTCTATTGACAGATCTATATACTTTGTGCAGGCTCTTAACACTGCAAACCTTGCCTTCCATACTTGAGCGGCTGACTACTAATTTACCTATAAGCGCGCTATATAAAACAGAGGCTAGAGTTCCACTGCAAATCACAACTGGCTTTCTCCCGTCCAGCCAGGAGAGAATTTCATTCCTAAAAGAGGTAAAGTTATCACTTATAAAATATTTGAGTTTTGGATTCAAAAACGATAGGATTCCATTATATTTATTCGGATTGTCGAAAATATGAAAAGAGCCTATTTCTATGATGTTTGATTTTATCATTGTACCTTTTCTTCCGAATGCGATATAAGTAGAATCACCGCCAACCTCAATGACAATTATTGGTCTTTCTTCATCTAGATATTTTGAGGTAGCTCCTTTGTAGATAAGCTTTGCTTCTTCCTGTTCTGTCAGGATGTTGGGGAAAATATTAAATTTTGTTCTGCAGGAAATGAGAAATTGTGTTTTATTTATGGCGTTTTTTATGCCGCTTGAAGCTGTAACAATGATTTTATCCACACCGCTTTTTTCTGTTATGTCAATAATTTCCTTGCAGATATTGAGCGTGGCTTCCATTTTTTCATCAGAAAGAAGATTCGTCTTTGAGATACCAAGTCCGAGCCTGGAAATACCGCCAAATTCATTTATGATTTCGAAGTGATCAGACTTATCGCAGGATACTAGAAGCAGCATCACTGCGCTTATGCCTATGTCTAGAGATGCAATTCTTTTTTCTGTAATCATTATTAAAGTTCTCAATGTTTTGATTGCTCACAAACAATGATAAAGCTTTTAACTTTTAAAAGCAAGAGTGATATAAAATATGGTTTTTCAGTTCGCACTATTTACTTTGCCGTCATTATAACAATAATAATCAAGGTATGATATTGACCTTAAAAATTAAACTCTACGAAAGAACCTCTAATTATGATTATTGTTTTAAAACCCCATGCGCCGGAAAATAAACTCAAAGAAATTGTTGAAATAACAATCAAACTTGGCTACGAACCCAAAATTATTAAGGGCGTAGAACACACCGTTATTGCGGCAGTCGGCGACGAACGCAAAAACCAGTCTCTTGAAAGTTTGAAAAATCACCCGTATGTCCAAAATGTTCTGCCTATACAAAAACCTTATAAACTCGCCAGTCGCGAATATCATCCGAAATGTACAAAAGTGAAAATTGGAAACTACTTCATCGGGGCAGGGCATTTTCAGGTAATAGCCGGTCCTTGCGCTGTAGAAAGTTACGAACAGATGAGGCAGGCAACAAGCGATGTATTTAAAACTGGTGTAAGAATAATCAGAGGCGGCGCTTACAAGCCGAGATCCTCACCTTATGCATTCCAGGGCCTTGGCGAAGAAGGGCTTAATATTTTGCAGGCGATGAAGGATGAATTTAAGGTTGCAGTAGTAACAGAAGTTGTTGGCGTAACGCATATAGATAAAATTGCAGAAGTTGCCGACTGCATCCAGATTGGAGCAAGAAACTGCCAGAATTATCATCTTCTTGAGATGGTGGCAAAGTCTGACAAGCCTGTTCTTCTTAAGAGAGGAATGTCCACAACTATAAATGAGTGGCTGTCAGCTGCTGAGTATTTACTCGTAAATGGTTGTCCAAGCGTGATTTTGTGCGAAAGAGGAATCAGAACTTTTGAAACTGCTACCAGAAATACAATGGATGTCGGAGCCATCGCAGTAGCCAAGCAGGAATCTCATTTCCCTGTGATTGCAGATCCTTCACATGCAGCTGGAAGAGTCAATCTGGTTCTACCATTGGCCAAAGCTGCTATTGCTGCAGGAGCAGATGGTTTAATAGTCGAAGCTCATCCAGATCCGGTAAATGCCTGTAGTGATGCGGCTCAACAGATCAAATCTGATGAGTTTCATAAATTTATGGAAAGTATTGAACCACTAATTAAAATTTGCTGTTCAAAATGAACGACCAGATAGATGACTTTGATGTTAAATTGGAGGATTGGAAAATCCTTACAAGAGAAAGAGTTCTCCATTCCAATGTTTTTGATGTTTTTGTTGAAAAAGCTATTTGTCCAAGAAATGGCAAGATTGGCGATTTTCATATCATAGATTGCCCGCGTTCCTGGGTAAATATAGCGGCTGTTACTAAACACGATGAACTTGTAATGGTTCGGCAATATCGGCACGGATCAAAGAAATTTGAACTCGAAACTCCCGGAGGATGCATAGAAAAAGGCGAAGATCCATTGACCGCTGGAATAAGGGAATTAAGAGAAGAAACTGGCTACATCGGCGAAAACGCCAGAATTATTGGTAAAGTGTCACCTAATCCTGCTTTACAAGGTAATTACTGTTATGCCATGCTCGTCGAGAATGTCGAAAAAATTGCTGACACCGACTTTGATGACGGCGAAGACATTTTCACAACAAGGATTCCGTATAAGAAAATAAAAGAACTTGTACTATCGGGAGAGCTAAACCATGGTTTAGTCCTTAATACACTGATGTTTTATGACTTTGTAAGAAACGGCACTATAAAATAGGAATCTTATCAAATGAAAAGCGCATATGAATTGGCAATGGAAAGATCTGGGATAACTCCGGTTAAGAAACTAACAGAAGAACAGAAAAAGAAAATTTCTGAAACTGAGGCGTTGTATAAATCAAAGAGAGCTGAAGCAGAACTCTCATTAAATGCCCGCAAACCAAAAGCCAAAAACATGGCTGAGCTTGAACAGATAAACTCAGATTTTACCGTCGAATTAGCCTCTATAAATTCAAAACTCGAGCGTGAAAAAGAAAAAATCCGCAATTCCTAAAAACTTACAAGGATATTAATGAGTATAGAAAAGATTAAGAGTCAATTAGACAAGATAGGCAGTTACCTCTGGGGAGATAAATTCAGCCCTTGGTATTTAATATTTGCATCACTAATAGTGATGTTTTTCTTTCTGGGAAGCCGCGACTTATGGACTCAGGAAAGCAGATGGGCAAATATCTGTCAGCAGATGATTATAAGGCATGACTATTTTCATCCATTTTTAGACTCGGAAAATTATTATGATAAACCACTTCTCTCTTACTGGATGATGATTGGGTTCTCATATATTTTCGGGCTTGGGAAATGGGCATTAAGAATACCTGGAGTCTTTGCAGGTCTAATAAGTATCTGGGCCTGTTATAAGATTGGCGAAAAACTCTCCGGAAAGAGGGCAGGGGTTATTGGCGCCTGGATGCTTTTAGGAACTTTTTGGTTTGTCTTTTGGTCTAGAGTCTCATGCGCTGACATGCTTAATGTGGGCGGGATAATGTTCGCAGTCGCATGGTTTATCATTAGAAAAGAAAAGTTAAATTTTACCACATACATTGTCTTGTTTCTATCTCTGACAGTCACTTCTCTTTGCAAAGGACTCGTCGCTCCTGTTGTGGCAGGGTTAATCCTTTTACCTTTAATACTCCATGACAGGCAATGGAAAGAGTATTTGAAACCTTCAATGTGGATTGCCGGCATAATCTGTGCTGTTCTTTATGCTATGCCATTTATTATTTCATCTCTCACAAACACTCAAGCTTCATACCAGGAGAGCGGTTTGTATCTGGTCTTCAGAGAAAATATTCTCAGATATGTCAAACCCTTTGATCACGAAGAGCCTTATTATACATATTTTGTTTATCTGCCTTTATATTCTGCTCCGTGGATAATATTCACTTTAGTCGGACTTTATACCGGGATTAGAAGTTGGAAAACGATTCCATTCTCATCAAAGTTCTACATATTTGCTTTGGTGTTGGTTTTTATCTTTTTTACTCTATCAGGTTCGAGAAGAAGTTACTATGTCCTTCCGATGGTTCCTCTGGCTATTCTGATTGCCTCTGATTGGCTTAAGTCGAATCTGGATATAAATAAAATTTTATCAAGGGTATTTACTCTGTTTTTGGTCATCTCTCTGATTGCAATTCTTATTTACCAGCTTGCTATGGCTATAGCTTACAGCAATGGAGGAAGTGAAAGATTCGCCAGTGACATAGAAAAATACTCAACTAAAATCAAACCACTAAATGATTGGAATATGGTTTATGTCAGCATGAATGAAGATGACCCTCGCGGAGTTAATTTCTTTCTAGGGCAAAACAGGCTTCCAACCTTTACCCTACTAGAGAAGATAAAGCTTGATCCAAACTCATCTAATATATTAGTCATGCCACTAAATATCTATAATGATAACTTTGCAAAGGAAGTATTACTAGCAAAGGATAAGTATCAGCTAGTCTATTCAAAACCAGTACTTTATAAGCAACATAAAAAGATAAAAGCTAAAGATTTGCTTGTAGCAATCATTCCAAATAATACCCAAAAATAGCTCATTAAATTTAAAATATAAAATCAAACTGGAGATAACTATGCCACACCATGACATGCTGGTAAAACTCTATGACCTCAAAGACGACTGGTCATTTATTAAGGAGCAGGAAGAAAAGGGAATTTGTATACGCAAAGCTATAGGTCCAGAAGGATCAAAAATAGTTAAATGGGCAAATGAAAAATTTAGCGAATATTGGGGTTCTGAAGTAGAAAAGGCCATGTCTAATTTTCCTGTTTCATGTTTTATTGCCGTTCAGGACAAAAAACTCATTGGTTTTGCATGCTATGATAGCACAGCTTTGGGTTTCTTCGGGCCAACCGGAGTTGATGAAGTGTGCAGGGGCAAGGGTACGGGCAAGGCTCTTCTGCTGGCATGTCTTCTGGATATGAAACTCAAAGGGTATGCATATGCAGTAATTGGAGCTGTAGGAC
>JBAXXY010000008.1:0-42452 GCA_037127655.1 Lentisphaerota bacterium | reverse complement strand
CTTCACGAATATACCCTATGAATAACGAGTCGGCAATTGATGTTCACAATCAAGTTGAAAGAGCGCCTTTTTCATATCTGATGAATGTTGCTTACGATGGGACTGCATATCTTGGCTGGCAGATGCAGCCGCACGGACCGACCGTTCAGTCTGTTATGGAAGAAAAGTTTAGTTATCTCTTCGGCTCTAAAATAGCGCTGACATCCTCAGGCAGAACTGATGCAGGAGTTCACGCAGTAGGAATGTCAGTTTCATTTATCCCGCCTGCAAAACCGCAAATACCTGCCGAAACAGTCAAGAAAGCCATGAACAGCATCCTTCCGCCTGAAATCAGGATTAACTCCATTGAAACTAAAGAGCAGAGCTTTAACGCCAGATTTGATGCCAAAGGGAAAGCCTATACTTATGTCATTCACAATAGTAAAAAAATAAACCCTTTTACTCACAGATGGGCGTGGCATGTTAACGAGCCATTTAACCTAGATGCCATTCAAAAGGCATCGTCTTATATGATTGGAGTTCATGATTTTTCATCTTTTGCTGTTGAAATTACAAAGAGCGGAAAAAATCCAATTAGAAATATTTTTGAAATAAGAGTTAATGCTTTCGGAGAATATGTTTGTATTACTTTTATTGGAGAAAGCTTTCTTTATAAGATGGTAAGAAGCCTTATGGGAACTCTTCACAGGGTCGGAGTAAATAAAGCGGAGCCGGAAGAAGTTCTTGAAATACTAGAGGCTAAAAATAGACTTAGCGCCTATGATACGGCTCCGGCTAAAGGTCTCTTCCTTATGAAAGTTTTCTACACATACGGCGAATGGAAAGAATTCGACTTAAAGACACTCCCTTTCTTTGTTTAGAAGAACAATTCTCCAGAGTTGTTGAAAATAACTTGCTCTACGATAGAATGAGTTTTAATGCTCTTGACTACTTCAATCAAAAACTAAGGATTACATTCTCTTATGTTAAAGATTCTATATTGCTTTGGTTTTGCTTTGGTTTTACTTTCCCAACTTTCATGTTCTAAGAAGGAATCCCGAGGTGGCGTTGCTCCTGCAAGACCGGTTCACACCGCTCAGGCAATTAATGCTGATGTTCCTATATATATAGATGCTATAGGAATACTTGCAGCAGATTTAAGTGTTGATATAAAATCACAGGTAACCGGAAAAATCATAAGCGCCAAGTTCACTGAAGGACAGTCTGTTAAAGAGGGCGACACTCTTTTCGAAATAGACACCAGATCGTATCAGGCTTTGCTAGACCAATCCAAAGCTTTGCTCAAACAAAATAATGCTGACATGAGCATTGCATTATGGATTGCTGAAAAAGATAAGAAAATAGCGGCAACAGGCGCTATGTCCGCTCAGGATTATGCCAGAATTCTTGCGACATATGAAAAGACATTAGGCATGGTTGAAGCAGATAAAGCCACCGTTTGGCAGAATGAGATATCCCTTGAGTACTGCAAAATAACCTCCCCAATTGCTGGAATTACAGGAACGCGCCAGATTGACCCCGGGAATATTGTTACAGAAAATAATGGGCCTACTCTTGTTAATATCAAGTCAATCGACCCACTGAATGTGGATTTTTCAATCTCTGAGCGAAACTATTCCATACTCAGAGATTCAATGAATAAAGGCTCGCTCAAGGTTATTGTCTCCACTGAATCTTTTGGAGAAGGAAACAGCATTATACAAAATCATTATACTGGCACACTGGACTTTCTAAATAATACAATTGATCCGGCAACCGGAAACATATATCTCAGAGCATCTATTCCGAATCCAAAAAAAGAAATTTGGCCTGGGCAATTTGTAAGTGTCAGACTTATTTACTATATAAAAAAGAATGCCATTCTGGTTCCCAACCAGGCAGTCAATATGGGACTTAAAGGGAACTTTATATTTGTTGTGAAAGATAATAAGGCTCAACTTCTTTGGGTTAAGACCGGATTGAAAGAAGGAGATTACACTATAATTGAAGGAATTGTAGGAGAAGGCAAGCTTAGCTCAGGAGAAGAGGTTGTGACAGTAGGGCAGATGGGACTTGTGCCTAATGCAGCTGTAAATGTTGTAGGGAAAGATACATTCGAACAGCCTGTTTCTGATACATCGCTCATCCAGGATAGTAAAAATCAGTAATTTTGGAATATATAAGGTTCTCTAATAAATTCAGGTAAAATCCAGAAAATGAATATCTCTACAGTTTTTATAAAAAAGCCAATAATGACCGTGCTTGTTTTTTTGTGCGTAGTTATCTTTGGCATCGCGGCATATTTCAATCTTCCGATTAGTGACCTGCCGGAAGTGCAGAGCCCTGTTATAACAATTAATGCCAGCTTGCCGGGAGCCAGCCCTAATACGATGGCGTCAGCGGTTGCTTCACCTCTAGAAAATCAGTGCATGCAGATTCCAGGGCTTGAAAGCATTATTTCTACAAATACTGAAGGTTCTACTCAGATTACTCTTACTTTCTCTTTAGATAAGAATGTTGACCTTGTAGCACCCGATGTTCAGGCGGCAATTTCAAGAGCAAGTGCTAATCTACCGACTCTCCCAAACCCACCATCCTATCAGAAATTCAATCCTTCTGATGCTCCAATACTTTATATTCTTGTTACATCTGAGACCATGAATTCTGGGGAACTTTACGATATTGCCAATAAAAGAGTGGCTCAGAGAATAAGCATGATTAACGGAGTTTCCGAAGTTGACTGCTATGGTGCTAAAACAGCAGAGGTTATTAAGCTTGATCCATTAAAGCTTGCAGCATACGATATCGGAATTTCTGATGTCTCTATAGCTCTTCAGAGCAGTACTCCTATGATTCCAGGCGGGAGTATCAACGGCAAATCAAGAGCTTACTCCGTTGAGCCTGACGGGCAGCTTACCGATGAGAGCCAGTACAATAATCTCATCGTAAAATATGCAGCAGGAGGCCCTGTTCGTATCAGCGATATAGGAAAGGCAACAAACAGCACTGATAATGAAGATATAAACATAGTTTATTATAAAAAAGGTGTAGGCGAAAGAATGATGCCCGCCTTTATAATGGTCAGAAGGACAGGAGATTCAAATACAATCGATTTGTCAAATAACATCAAAAAGCTTATTGAATCTATAAAGGACGAAATACCAGGTTCGGTCAATATTAATGTGTTATATGACAGAGCAGAAACTATTTTAGATTCGATAAATGATGTAAAATTTACACTTCTTCTTGCTTTCATTTTGGTAGTAATAGTAATATTTATTTTTATCGGAAGGGTTTCAGACACAGTAATTCCTGCCGTATCTCTGCCTTTATCCATCATTGCTACATTCCTGGTGATGATGATGGCGAGCTTTACTTTGGACAACCTCTCTCTGATGGCATTGACTCTTGCAGTGGGGTTTGTAGTTGACGATGCGATAGTTGTTCTTGAAAATACTGTAAGATTAATTGAAGAAGGTCTCTCGCCATTTGACGCAGCTATTAAGAGCGCGAAAGAAATTACAGGGACAGTTGTGTCAATGACTCTCTCTCTTGTAACTGTTTTCGTGCCGCTTGTGTACATGGGTGGAATAGTAGGAAGGACTTTCAGGGAATTTGCTCTTACAGTTATTCTTGCTGTAGTATGCTCAGGTATAATTTCCCTGACTCTGAGTCCTATGATGTGCGCAAGAATACTTAAGCCGATTGAAAAGGAGCACAAAGGATTTTCACTGAAAAAAAAGGTTGACTTTTTTATCAGAAAGCTGGTTACAGGATATGCTTTAATTCTCCGTTTTGTGCTGAAGAGAAAATATATTTCCCTTGTAGTATGGTTAATTTGTATTGTCGGAACAGTATGGTTTTATTCGATAGTGCCTAAGGGATTTATGCCAGTAGGCGACAGCGGGGTTATTCAGGGCGGTATATTGGCTCCTCTTGGAACATCAACGCCTATGATGCATGAATTCCAAAAAGCAATTAACCAGACACTCGAAAATAATCCTTTCGTTAATACTTTTGTGACGCTTACCGGGATGTCGAATGGCGCTGACCAATCAACAGGTTTTCTTGTTACCACTCTTGTTGACAAGAAGGAGCGTCCTTCAATAGATTCAGTGGTAGGCATGATGTGGGGAAAACTAATTAATCTGGATTATCCTCTTGGCTTTGTCTTTATGCAGCCATATCCAGTTTTAAAAATTAGTACAGGAGGCGAAAGTACTGCTAAAGGCGCTCAATATTCATACACTATAACAGGTCCCAATGAAGATGATGTTTATAGCTGTACCAATAACTTGCAGGCGCAAATGGAAAAAATGCCTGAGCTTGTCGGGATTCAGACTAGCGTAAAGCTTAATATGCCTCAACTTGAAATAGAACTTCTAAGAGATCTTGCTTCTGTATTTAATATTACTGCTACAGATATAGAAAACACGCTCTCACTGGCATATTCAAAAGGTAGGGTCGCTCAGTTTACCACTGATCTTGACCAATATAATGTTAATGTACAGTTGGAAGATAACTACATGATGAATCCTGAGGATATAAGGAAACTTTATGTGCAATCAACTATTACAGGAAAACTCGTCCCTTTTGATAATGTAGCTAATATTAAAGCAACCTTGGGTCCTCAGCAGGTTTCCCATTCGCAACAGATGATTTCAGCTACAATTTCATTTAATATTGCTTCAAATATTCCTCTGAGTGTTGCTACTGGCAAGGTTCAAAAAGCCGCAGCAAATATTTTGCTTCCAGGTATGTCTGGCTCATTTCAGGGTGAAGCTCAGGAATTTCAAAAAGCAATTGCGTCAATGACTATACTTGTGATCATAGCCGTCTTCCTGATGTATGTGATACTGGGTATTTTGTACGAAAGTTACATCCACCCTTTTACTGTCCTTACGACATTGCCTGTGGCTGCTTTCGGCGGTCTTGGGACTCTTATTATCTTTAATGGCGAACTTAATTTGTACGCTTATGTCGGACTCTTTATGCTCCTTGGCATCATTGCTAAAAATGGCATTATGATGGTGGACTTTGCTAGTCAGAACCGTGAGAAAGGTGAAAAGATGCTGTCGGCCATATATAATGCCTGTCTGGTGCGTTTCAGACCAATACTGATGACCGGGCTTGCAGCTATAATGGGTGCATTGCCTATTGCATTGGGTATAGGCGCTGATGGTTCATCACGACAATCTCTTGGCCTTGTAATTGTAGGCGGACTTGTTTTTGCTCAGATTATAACTCTTTTTGTTACTCCTGGGATATACTTGTACATGGAAATGGTTCAGGAGAAATTCCTTGACAGGTTTGAACTATCAAGGTCTCCTTCTGCATCTAAAGCTCTTGAAAGTAAGATAATAGAACATAAAAATTAATTTAAAATAAAGGAAAATCATATGTTATTTATTCGTTTGGCTATTGTTGCTGTTTTATCATTATTTATCTTTTCAGCATGTTCCTCTGATTCTACTGTTGCCCAAGGGTTCAAAGCGGCAGATGATAATGTGTTCCACGGTCCTGCAGACCCGGATGATACTAATGATGCAAGAGGTTCCTACGATTGGATGAATAACAGAATGAATGAAGAACAGGTAGCTTCAGAACTTAATGCTGATAGGCCGTTCGACACAGTAGGTGAGGGTGGTGACGATAATGGAGACGAAAACGAAAGCTTCCAGCCATAATCTCTTCCCTCACTGGTATATTGTCAGTAAGTCATTCTTCTTGCTGATCTTTATTGGACTCAAACTGCGAGTAGAAATTTTTGAAGGCGTCATTGAGATGCGAGTCATTTACAGGGACATCCCGGACAGTTAAGTTTTCAATTAAGGATTCGGGCAGATCGTCCAAAAACTCTGACGGCATCTGATATGACTGCGTCCCGTATTTGAAACGGCTCTTGGCATTGGTCAGAAAAAGAAGCTTTTTTGCCCGTGTAATTGCTACATAAAAGAGTCTTCTTTCCTCATCAGTATCGCGTTCCTGCAAAGCACGCGAATGAGGGAAGAGATTTTGTTCCATTCCGACTATGAATACACACGGGAACTCTAGACCTTTAGCCGAATGAACTGTCATTAGGGTTACCGCATTTTTATTTTCATCTCCTTCGACTTTGTCGCTATCATCGGATAAAGAAAATGATTCGAGAAAATTAGTCAGTGTAGCTTCGTTTGTTCCGGATGTTTTATCCATTTCGAATTGTCCCATGGCATTGATAAACTCAATAACATTCTCTCTTCTGTCTTCGGCTTCATCTATTTTTCTATAGATCTTCTGAAAACAGTTCAAATAGTCAATTTCATCAAAATAGGCTCTTGCTTTCTGAGCAAGCGCTCCGCTCTCAGAAAACATTGAGAAGTATTTATTTGCTGCTGCAGTAAACGCGTTGATAGAGGATTTCTGTTTGGGTAAAAGCGTATCTAGGAAAGCCTGGGATTGAAAGACCTTGAGAAGAGGCATATTGCCTTTCTGGAAAGCCCTTGCAGATTCAACAAACTTCAACCCTAGATTTCTTGGAGGGACGCCGAGGATTCTAAGCAGGCTCTGGTCGTCATTAGGATTTACAGCTATTTTTAGATAGGCGACGGCATCTCTTACTTCTTTCCTGTCATAGAATGAATTTGAACCGACCAGCCGGTATGGAATTTTATTCATCCTAAACTGCTCTTCAAAGAGCCTTGACTGATGGTTTGACCTGTATAGAAGCGCTATGTCACTATTCCTTAATTCCGGGTATTCATACTGGATTTTCCTAATCTGATTTGCGATAAAGAAAGCTTCGCTCTTGTCCGTCTGCAGCGATGCTATTTTTATCTTGGCTCCGACTCCATTTTCAGACCATAGCTTCTTGGAATGCCGGTTTTTATTGCCAGAGATAAAGACATTTGCTGCTTCTAGAATGTTATTGGTGGAGCGGTAGTTCTGCTCAAGTTTAACTACCGTGCAGTTTGGATACATATTCGGGAAGTTGAGTATATTTTCAACTACAGCTCCTCTCCAACCGTAAATGCTTTGGTCGTCATCGCCTACCACGCAGAGGTTTTTGTGCTTGTCAGAGAGCATTTTTATAAGTTTAAACTGGGCGTAGTTTGTATCCTGAAATTCGTCAATAAGTATGTATTTGTACTTCTCCTGATATTTTGCGAGTATATCAGGGTGATTTTCCCAGAGATCGGCTGCGTACATTAGAATGTCGTCGAAGTCTAGCATATTCTGGGCAATCAAAGTATCCTGGTATTTTTCATATATCCTGGCGCCTATTGCGGCCATGTAGCCCTGAGTTGATGCTTTGTATTGAAGAGGCGATTTTAAATCCTGTTTTGCTTTGCCTATCAATGACACGAAAAGCCCTATATTTACATCATCTTCTTTGAGTTTGAGTTCTGATATGGCAAGTTTTAAGATTCCTTTCTGGTCTTGCTCATCTGCGATTGTGAAATTCTTGTGAAGCCTGGTGTTGGCAACTTCGGCTCTTAGTATTCTTATGCAGAAAGCGTGAAAAGTTCCAAGGAATATCTTGGATGCTGTTTCAGAGCCTAGAAGGTTATTTATCCTTTCCTTCATTTCTTTTGCGGCTTTATTGGTAAAAGTCAAACCAAGAATGGACTCAGGCGAGATCCAGTTTTTTATCAGATTTGCTATCCTGTGTGTAATAACTTTCGTTTTTCCTGTCCCGGCTCCGGCCAGCACGAGCAGAGGCCCGTTTATTACACTAACAGCCTTCTTTTGAGAAGGGTTCAGTTCTTCAGGTGAATTATAAGTATTCATATTTTGTAGTTTAGATAATTACTAAATTTCAGCGCTTAACTCAAAAGCATTTTTATTCGAGACAACCGCGGTAGAAGTAACTGGAAGTTCGAGTTGCGCAAAGACGCCTTTTGATAAAACATACTCTTTTGCCTGCTTTGCATCATAAGCATCGAAGTCTGAATCTTTGTAGTGTACACAAGGGATGGAATGCTCATAAGTAGCCACATAAAATGTAGTTCCTGGAGTAAGTTCGAAATCTCTGACGACGAGCGAATTTTCCTTTATAGAGGCTAGATAAGCCAAACTGGAATCAAGCGAAATAACTCCTGCTATTCTTGGTGTTTTGTAGTTATCTTTTTCATAGTCCGTAGCAAGTAAAGTAAGGGCCAGAGCATCTCTGACAGGGTATCCCATTTCAATTTTTTCAGCGATAGCGTCAGTATGAGAACCATTTGTGATAACGGCAAATGATTTAGCTATTCTTATGCAGTTGTAAGATATATATGGATTCTTAGTCAGGTCTGATTCAAAACCGCTTCTTGGAATGACTGAAACGGTGTTGCCTGATAGTTTAGTTGAACGGTTTGGGAATGAACGAGATGAGATTCTATACATTCCGACATTGTTGCCATTTCTGGTTTGTCCGATTGAGACTATTCTTCCTACATACATAAGGTTTAGTTTATAGTTAATAGTTGTTTGTTGATAGTTTAAAAGACGATGAATCTAACCAGAGCGAAATACCCATTTGTCAGTTCCGGTCCAAATAATATCCACACATATCCGCCAATAGCAAGGAAAGGGCCAAATGGTATTTCTGCTAGTACTCCTTTTTTGCGAAACAAGATTAGACATGCTCCGAAAAAGACACCCAGAATCGAACCGACAAATAGCGTAAAGAACCAAACAGGAGGCATTAGCCCGAAACACGCTCCGACTGCTCCCATGAATTTTACATCACCCCAGCCTAAAGCCTCTTTCTTGAATATCTTTTTTCCGACAATAGCAAATATTGACAATAGAAAAATAGAGACAGCCATTCCTGAAAACGAGTTTATGAGCCCGTCTAGGCGAGTTGTCTTATTTACTGATTCAGGAAAGAAAAAGGAGAATAAAAGAGAAAAGACTATTACAAAGTATGTGATTTTATCTGGAATGATCCGGTGTTTTATATCAATAAAAAAGGTCAATATAAATAGACTTGTAGCGATGAGGTATGGGATGAAGACAGAGAAACCAGCCCCGAGCAAAATGACTCGTTGGTAGTCAACGACAAAAAGAACTGCGGCGAGTATTTCCACCAGGATGTATCGGGCAGAAATAGGAGTTTTGCATGAACTGCATCTGCCTCTTAAGATTATCCAGCTTAGAGCAGGAATGTTCTCAAACCATGCAATATTCTTTCCACAGTTAGGGCAATGGGAAGGCGTAAAAACTATTGATTCGCATCTTGGGATCCTCCAGATGCAGACATTGAAAAAACTTCCCACGCATAGCCCGAAAAGGAAAACTACTACAGAAAAAAACAATGAAGCTTCTCTGCTGAAAAAAAACTCAAAACTTAACATTCAGAACTCAACACTATTTAAGATGTTTTCCTGCAATGACATCAAGGCTGGCTCTGATTTCAGGCGTAATTTTGTCTTTTGAAGTCATTATAGCTCCATTGAGAGCGTGAGGGCAGGGGCAATGTCTTTTGAGAGTTTTAAATACCTTTACGGTGTTTGACAGAATTTCTTTTGCTGTTTTGATATTTGATTTCATAGTTTCGACGACCATGTCCACGCTTACGCTGTCGTGTTCAGAGTGCCAGCAATCGAAGTCTGTAACCATTGCGACCGCTGTGTAGCAGATTTCGGCTTCTCTGGCAAGTTTAGCTTCAGCCAGACTTGTCATGCCGATGAGGTCAAAACCGCATGCTCTGTAGTATTTTGACTCGGCTTTAGTCGAGAAAGCCGGGCCTTCCATGTTTACATAAGTTCCGCCGTTAACAGCTTTGGGTTTGCCCTCTCCTAAACCGTAAATAGATTTAATTGCCAGTTTGGCCTGTTCGAAGACCAGATTTCTGAATTCAGGACAGATAGGTTCGCCGAAAGGAATATGGGCGGCGATCCCGTCTCTGAAGAAAGTGTGTTTTTCAGACTGTTTGGTTCTATCGAAATATTGATCTACTACGACGATGTCTTTAGGAGGAAGATGAGCCTGTAAACTTCCAACTGCAGAAAAACTCAAAATATGAGTGACGCCGAGTTTTTTCATCCCGTAGATATTGGCTCTGTGGTTTATCTCGGAAGGTGAAATTGTATGACCTTCGCCGTGTCTTGGAAGAAATACGATTTCCAGGTCGCCGATAGTTCCAGATAAGTAGGAATCAGATGGTTTGCCGAATGGAGTATCCGAAGAAATTTTGTCAGTGATTTTAAGTCCGTCGATTGAATAAAGCCCGCTTCCGCCGATTACGCCTAGTTTCATAGAAAAATCCTTTATAATTAGATTCGTTGACATTTCTGATTATTACATTTTATTATAAACCTTTACATAAGTCAAAATTGAACGCTAAATTAAAAAAGCTTTGGAATAATTTCCGAATCATCGCAAAGAGGTTTTTTACTATGACAAATCACAAGAAAGACACTCATAAGGAAAACAGCCCTAATGTGTCAGAACCTGATAATATCCAAAATCCAACGGATACAGCCAAAACAGAAAAGAACGCAGAACAGCTGGAGCAGGTGAATCCTGAGTTAATCGAAGCTGCGTCCGAAACATCTGAGACTGAAAAAGCCCTAATAGAACTCCTTGAGAAGCTTGCCGTATCCGAAGACAAGTATCTTAGGTTAAACGCCGAATTTGATAATTTTCGCAAACGCGTCATTAGGGAAAAGAGCGATATTAGAATAAATGCCCAGTTTGATGTACTAAATAATATCGTGCCTATTCTTGACCATTTCGAGTTTGCTTTGGGTTCGGCCGACCAGACTCACAATCTTGATAAGCTATTTGAAGGAATGAAGCTTATAAAAACAGAGTTCGAAAGAGCTCTGGCTAATCTCGGAGTCGAACTTATTAGCGCCGTTGGCAAACCTTTCGACCCAAAATTCCATGAAGCCATTGCTTACGAAGCATCAGAAGAAGTCGAAAAGGAACTTGTCTTAAAACAGTGGAGAACGGGTTATAAGATGGGAGATAGACTTATCAGACCTGCGACAGTAGTAATCAGCAGTGGAAAGGCTTAGAATTTTAACGATTAAAATATGTTCAATTAAAAAATACTGAGAAGTTCTTTAGGAGATTGAGGAAAAAATGGCCAAAGACTATTACGAGATACTTGGAGTAAGCAAAACCGCTACTCCCGAGGAAATTAAGAAAGCTTACAGAAAACTTGCGATACAGTATCATCCTGATAAAAATCCGGGCAATAAGGAAGCTGAAGAAAAATTTAAGGAACTATCTCAGGCTTACGAAGTTCTGAGCGATGCACAAAAGAAGTCTCAATACGACCAGCTGGGGCATGACGCTTTTACCAACTATGGAAGAGGCGGCGGGGCAGGCGGAGCAAGCGGTGGCGGCGGATTCCATGATCCATTTGATATTTTTAGTCAGGTATTTGGCGGTGGTGGCGGCGGCGGTAGTTCAATATTTGAGGAATTTTTTAGCGGCGGCAGTTCTTCAAGGCAGAAAAGATCTTCTTCTCAGGATGGAAATGACCTTAGATATGATCTTGAAATAGATTTTGAAGAAGCAATTTTTGGAGCAGATAAAAAGATAACATTCGCAAGACTTCACTCTTGTTCCTCATGTGACGGTTCAGGCGCTGCGGCAGGTTCGGGCAGAGTAAAATGCAAAAAGTGCGGCGGAAGTGGTTATGTAGCTATTAATCACTCATTCATAAGTATGAGACAAGCATGTCCTAGCTGTCATGGAGCAGGGCAGATAATTGAAAAACCCTGTCCGAAATGCAGAGGAGAGGGGAGGGTCAGAGCAGAGAAAACTATTCAGATTCATATACCTCCGGGCGTTGATACAGGTTCAAGACTTCGTGTGGCCAGTGAAGGCGAAAGCGGAGTTAATGGTGGAAGTCATGGCGATTTGTATGTAGTAATCCATGTCAGAAGCCATGAAGTTTTTCATAGAGATGGTTTGGATCTGACTTGTGAAATTCCGATAGATTTTGTAACCGCTGCTCTTGGCGGAACTGTAGATGTGCCAACTATTTCAGGCCAGGCCAAAATGAGAATCCCCGAAGGAACTCAGACCGGAACGATTTTAAGATTGAAAGAAAAAGGCGTCCCGTCGCTTCATGGCGGCAAACGCGGTGACCAGCATATAAAGGTTTTTGTGGAAGTGCCTCTGAACCTTACTAAAATTCAGAAAGATAAATTAGCAGAGTTTGCACAGCTCGAACAATTAAAAGGTAATCATCCTATGATTTCCTCATTTATGGATAAGGCAAAACGCTTTTTTCGCGGAGCATAAGTAGCACGGGCATCTTGCCAGTGCCCAACATCCGAGGAATTCTCTATAATTCAATTATAAGATTGTTAAAATGAAAGACAGAAAACTCCAAATACGAAACAGCACAGCGGAGTTTCTAATCTTCACGAAACAGGAAGGTAAGAATACTATAGAGGTTCACATCGAAGACGAAACAGTCTGGCTTAATCAAAAACTGATGGGAGGTTTGTTTGATGTTGATGTTAGGACAATCAGCGAACACCTTAAAAATATTTATGAGATTAAGGAACTTACTCAGGAAGCAACTATCCGGAAATTCCGGATAGTTCAAACAGAAGGAAACAGACAGATAAATCGTGAGATTGAGTTTTACAATCTAGATGCAATTATAGCTGTGGGATTCCGCGTAAACTCTGAAAGGGCAACCCAGTTTCGTCAATGGTCAATCAGTATTTTGCGGGATTTTGCTATTCGCGGCTATGTGCTGGATAAGGAACGGCTAAAAAATAGTTCCTTTTTCAATAAAGAATACTTTGATAATTTACTTGCTGAAATCAGGGAAATTCGGGCAAGCGAACGGCGTTTTTATCAAAAGATTACCGATATTTATGCGACTGCTGTTGATTATAATCTTGAAAGTGAAATTACTAAAAGATTCTTTGCAGTGGTGCAGAACAAATTGCATTTTGCCACTCATGGAAATACTGCCGCTGAATTGATTGTTGAGCGAGCAGACAGTAAGAAGGAACGCATGGGGTTAACGGCATGGAAGAATGCTCCTCATGGGAAAATCATTAAAACGGATGTGTCTATTGCCAAGAACTATCTCACTGAAAAAGAGATAAAATCATTAGACCGCATTACTACAATGTACCTTGATTACGCAGAAGATCAGGCTGAACAAAATATCCCTATGACCATGCAGGATTGGTCAAACAAACTGAATGTTTTTCTACGGTTCAACAACCGTGAATTATTAGATAATCCAGGGAAGGTAACACAAGAGATAGCTAAGTCATTTGCTGAAAGTGAATTCGAAAAATACCGAGTGATTCAGGATAAAAACTATATTTCTGATTTTGATAAAGAGATAAAGAAATTAGAAATGGGCAAAGGACTAGATGAGTAAAATCACTGAATCAACCATATAATTTGGGATAAAGGGAATTATTGAATATTGCCTCATGGTGAGCGAGATGAGCTGAATGATAGAGGATTTTTTATAAGATGGGGAAGAATAGGATGAGAAAGAATTTTGGTGTTATCGGCAATCCGATTGCTCATTCTCTTTCTCCTTTGATGCACAATGCCGCTTTCAAGTTCTACAGCCTTGATTACGAATACGAAAGAATCTTGATTCCATCAGAGGAGGAACTAACTTCCTTTATTAAAAACTCATCAAAAGAGTATTTGGGCCTTAATGTAACTCTACCCTACAAAAATTCTGTTATAAAGCATTTGGACTTCGTATCTCCTGAAGCTTTACTTGCCGGAAGCGTGAATACAATTGTTGTTGAAGAATCAGGCAAACTTAATGGCTATTCGACAGACGGTTATGGTTTGGAGATGGCGCTTAAAGCAAACTTTAACTCCGAACCATCCAATACTAAATATCTTTTCCTTGGTTGCGGCGGAGCGGCTAACTCCTGCATAGTTCATTTGTTAAGCTGTGGAGCAAAAAATATCATTATTGCCAATAGAACCCAATCCAAGGCAGATGAATTGGTATCCAAACTCAGATGCGTATTTCCTTTTTCGGAAATATATTCTTGCTCACTCCATGATTCGGACTCTTTAAAAAGATTTATAAAAGATGACTATCTGATTATCCAATCTACCAGTCTGGGTTTGAAAGATAGCGACGAGTTGCCGTTAGATGTTAGTCTGCTTACTAATGGAGCTAGAATTTTTGATATGATTTACAAAGAGACGAAGTTTCAAAAGATGGCTAAAGAGAAAGGCTGTAAATGCTTTGGTGGGCTAGACATGCTTCTCCATCAAGGAGCAAAATCTTTCGAGATCTGGACTGGATTACAAGCGCCTGTTATAATAATGAAAAATGCCTTAAATCTTTTCAAATAAAAATAGGTAGTGAAAAATGTTAAGGAAAAAAACTTTGGCCTCTGTTTTTCTTGCAGCGACTGTAACAACAATGGCAGTAAATGCAGGCACATCAATAAATGTTGTGGTTCAACAGGATCCAAACACAGTAAGCTGGCTGAAAGAAGTCGTCAAAGAATATCAGGGCAAGTATCCCAATAATAAAGTCAATTTAAATATTATTGGCGGGACACAAGCTGACTACTACACAAAAACTTCGCTTATGACAAAGAGCGGAAACTCAATAGATGTTATTTACGAAGACAGTTTTATGCTTAAAGGCGATGTTAATGCCGGAGTCATCTCTCCGATAGATGTTTCAACCTACAACGAATGGAATAATTTTTATCCAAGTGTCAGAGACTCTGCTACTATAAATGGCAAAGTTTACGGAATACCAATGTCCACTGACACCAGAGGTTTGTACTATAATGTAAATCTTTTCAAGAAAGCTGGAATTGAAACGCCATGGCAGCCTAAAAACTGGAATGACATCCTTGATGCTGCAAGAAAAATCAAAACAAAACTGCCTGGCGTTATTCCCTTTACATTCAATATAGCCGCCAATGGCGAAGCCACTGCAATGCAGACACTTGAAATGCTTCTTTATGGAACTTACGATACCCTATACAAGGATGGAAAATGGGTCGTTAAGAGTCCGGGTTTTTTGAATTCCCTTAAGTTTATAGATACAGTTTTCAAAGAAGGGCTAGCTCCTGAACTATCCAAGCTTATGAATCCTCAATACGGAAATATGATGCCTGTGGAATGGGCTCCGAAAAACAAAGTCGCAATCATTCTTGACGGTTGCTGGATTATGGGCAACTGGAAAGGAAAGCACGAAAGCACTCTAGAGAATTATAAATTTGCCGCAATGCCGACTGAATTCGGACAAAAGCCCGGTTTTACATCAATGTCAGGCGGATGGTTATTTTCTATAAACGCGCAGTCTCAACACAAGGAAGCTTCTTTCGACTTCATCAAGTTTGCGCTCAATAAAGAAAATGAACTCAAGTACACCTTGTCAACAAATAATCTGAGCACTAGGCAGGATGTAGCTGAAATGAAAGAATATCCTGATTACTTAAAAGCAGCTACTTCATTTATCGAATTTACTCATTTCAGACCTGCAAACGAGCAATATTCCGTATTCTCTCCTTATATTCAGACTGCAGTCGAGTCAGTAGCTATAGGTCAGGCAACTCCTGAACAGGCTATGGATACTTATGCCAAGAATGTAAAAAGAGTTGTAGGCGAATCATTTATTACTGAAATCTCAAATAACTGAATAAGAGGAAATTATGAAGAGGAAAGTTTATCTGGCAGGGCTTTTTATGGCATCAATTTTTGCAACTTCATTAGCCAACGCAAGTGATGAAGGCTCAACTCCGATAATTATTGCGCATCGAGGAGCAAGCGGTTATGTGCCTGAGCATACCTTTGTTGCGAAAGCTGTGGCTTTTGCGCAGGATGCCGATTATCTCGAACAGGATGTGTCGCTTACCAAGGATAATCAGGTCGTAATTATGCATGACATCCTGCTAGACTACAACACCAATGTAAAACAACTTTATCCTGATAAAGCCAGAAAGGACGGGCACTTCTATATAAGAGATTTTACTCTTGACGAGATTAAAAAGCTTACGGTTCACGAAAGAACTGGAGAGCATGGCGAAAATGCTGTTTTTTCTGACAGATTCCCCGAGACTGATGCGCTTCCCTTCAGCGTTCCTACGCTTCAGGAAGAACTTACCTTCATTCAGGGAATGAATAAAAGTTTCAAGAAGAACAAAGGAATTTATCTCGAGCTCAAGCAGCCTAAAATCTATCCTGACCATGGCAAGGAGTTTGCGAAGATTGTCCTTGATATACTAGCTCAATACGGATACAAGGATGCTGATTCAAACTGCTACATCCAGTGTTTCGATCCTTTCCTTCTTAAGTACATCAAGTACGATCTGCACTCAAAGTTAAAACTTATCCAGCTCATTGGCGACAATACTGCAGACGACAAAGATATTGATTATGATAAAATGCTTACCAAAGAAGGGCTGAAAGAAATTTCCACCTATGCTTGCGGAATCGGACCGAGCATAAAACAACTCTTTACTAACTATGGCAAGAGCAAAGATCTCAAACCTAATAATGTCTGCAAATGGGCGCATGAAGACGGACTTAAACTTCATCCATATACTTTAAGAAACGATCTTCTTCCCGATGGTTTGACATATAACCAAGTCTGCGACGCTCTCTTTAAGAAAGCGGGAGTTGACGGGATATTTACCGACTATCCCGATATGGGCGTAAGCTATATCAAAACCAACTTTCCGAAGAAAGCAGATGATAGCGAAAATAAATAACTGTTGCCATGCCGGATTTTCGAGGGAAAGTATTTTGCGCTTAGGATATTATGTGATAGTGAAAGAATCGGCGACCCAGTGTTTTACTTTTTGAAATGGATATTTTTCCAGGGCGCCGAAATTATCAATAGATTTGGCTTTTAGTTTTGTGAAAACAGGAGAAGATATGCCGCATAAAAATCTGGCTGTGTTTGTTACAGTGTAATTATCAGTCCCGGCAGATTTGATGAAGTCGCAGACCAATTCTTTATAATTCAAAGCATCAAGTTCCTGCGACTCTTTTGATTGAGCAATAAGCGCCTGGCCTGACTGACAAAATGAACAGTGCCAGCAGTAATCTTTATCTATAACTTCACCAAAATATTCAGCAAGTTTTTTGCTGAGACAGCTATCGCTCTCAAGGAAAGAAATCATCTGGGCTATTCTATTAATCTCATTGCGTTCTTTAGTTTCAAAGAGCTGTGACATTTTTGTGCTGACAGAGTCAATATCAAAGTCACGGTCTGTAATATCGTAAACATCAATTGACTGTCTGGCATTCAATTCGATCCATCTCTTGTCCGAGCAATACTCAAGAGCCGAGATAACTCTATGCCTGTCTGCTTTAGGGTAATTCCTAATAGTTTCATTAATATTAACTTTTGCAATAGTTCTTGCCGTAGGTGAACTTCTGAGAACTTCTTTAATAAACTCTTTTCTTTCGCCTTCAAATTTGTTAATAATTTCCGCTTGAGAAGTTATGTATTTAAAGTCATATTCGCCAAAATAAGTATATTTAGGAGATATGATTCCATCCATTTCCAGATAAACAAGCAAAGTTTTTAATGGAAGCATCCTGATATTAAGTTCATTCGAAAGAGAGAGCAGTTTAATCTCAAGAAGAGTGGTTTTGTGCTTTTGTATCTTGTTGAGTAGTGTAATAATATCCTGCCTTTCAGGCGTGTCTCCATAGACGAAGTTTTCAAGGACGCTCACATTGTCAAGGTTAGCTAGGACTTCGCAGAAAGAGGGTTTATCATCTCTTCCGGAGCGGCCGATTTCCTGACTGTAACTTTCTATTGATTTCGGGAGGTCATAATGGATGATCCGCCTGATATCTTTTTTATCAATTCCCATTCCAAATGCAATTGTCGCGACGACGCAATCAAGGCTTCCTTTCATAAAGTCGTTTTGAATGCGTTCTCTCTCTTCATTCGGCATGCCTGCGTGGTAGGCCGATGCTTTGATATCGTTTGATTTAAGGAAGTTGGCAATAAGTTCAGATGTTTTCTGCAATGTCACATAAACTATTGTGGAGGCTCCGGGAGTTTCTGAGATTCTATTAAAAAGCTGAGTTTGTTTCTCCTGCTCGGGGGCAGGGGATACTTTCAAAAAAAGATTGTCTCGATAAAAACCTGTAGATATGACATTTTCTTGAGGGAGATCGAACTTCTCACGCATATCGGCAATAACCTGTTTTGTGGCAGTAGCGGTCAGGAGAAGAACCTGTTTGACTCCGAACTGTTTTTTGTAAATAGGAAGTTTCAGATATTCGGGTCGAAAGTTATGACCCCATTCTGAGATGCAGTGCGCTTCATCAATAACGAGCAGTGAAATATTCATTTTCTGAACCTGGGAACGAAACCTTTCATTTTTAAAGCGCTCTACTGAAATCATTAATATTTTTAATTCCCCATTTCTAGCCTTCGCAAGAATCTCATCGTACTCTTCTCTTTTTAGAGTGTTATCAAGACGGGAAGCCGGGATATTATTTTTTGAGAGAAAGTCAATCTGATCTTTCATCAATGAGAGAAGCGGAGATACGACTAGTGTCATGTGGGGCAATAACATCGCGGGAAGCTGATAGCAGAGAGACTTGCCTGCTCCGGTCGGGAAAATAGCCGCAACTGATTGATTATCGAGGATTTTTGAAATAACTTCCTTTTGACCTTTCTTAAAAGAAGTAAAATGAAAGTATTTCTTTAAGCTTTCTTCCAGCATATTTCTCTCCCGTTACTATTCAGATACTTGGTTATAGCATATCTGGCAAAACATAAACTCCACTTGAAGTTTTTACTAAAGAAATTAAACCTATGTTAAAGGAGAATTAACGAAATGAATACAGATCGTAAAAAGAAAACCTTGTCGTTGAATGAAATACTTTTGAAAAAACGGAAGGATTTGCCGCCGCCGCAAAAAGCATTCAAAAGCAAAAAGTCTTATTCAAGAAAGAGCGATCCCACTGAAGATAACAAAGATTTAGATAGTCTTGAGCTGTTTTCTATAGAGGTTGAAGTCCTTTGAAGAGCCAATCATCTGGATGCCTAAGATGGAGTTTGTATCTCTAAGTATGCTTCTGTAAATATTACCATTTTCTTCCAGCACTGATTCGTTTTTCAGAAGCGACTCCGTTGAATAGCCAACGGCGTGAAGTTCGAAATCATTGTACTTTATATCAACTGTGGCAGGAGAGTTTTGGAACTTAATAGGGCTATTTGAAGTAGAGGCATTATACCCGGCAATTTTGCCCTGGTTGATTGCGTTGAGGACGGAGAAAGGAGCAATAGCTGACTCAACAACGGCTGAATCTCCTGCAGAGTAAATATTGGGTAAATTAGATGCCATGTAATTGTTTACATAAACGCCGTTTGCCTGAATAAAGCCTGCATTAGGCAAACAACCTATGCTTAGAATGATGTGATCAAAAAACAGAAGTTTTTCTTCAGTTTTTATTGAAGCTTTGTTATTTGTCTGGGTGATATTTTCGACTGTTGTAGATGTGAGTGTTTCTATCCCTTTATTTTGAAGCGCTTGTTTCAATACTTGTGAGCCTCTAATGGACAGGTTCTTCTGCATCAGGGCATCACTTTTTTCTATGATTGTAACTTTAATACCGACATCTGAGGCTCTCAAAGCGCATTCAATTCCAATCACGCCGCCGCCTATTATTGCAAGTTCTTTTATATTTTTGAGTTTTTCTCTTATGAGCAAGGAGTCTTTTATATTCCATAAAGTTGAGGCGTATCCTTTTTGAATAGCTCCTTCAGTGAACTTTGGAATTATAGGACAGGCCCCAGTAGTTATAATTATCTTGTCAAATTGAAGAGGTTGCCCAGAAGAAGTCCAGAGAGAACAATGTTGTGGATCAATTTTCTCAATTTTGCTCTTTAGAACAAGTTTGATTTTGTTTTCATCATACCACTCAGACGGGTGAATTGAGATCTCGCCCGATTCTGCTTGTCCGAAAGCGACATTGGTAATCTTAGGTCTGTAGTACGGGAGAGCATTTTCATCTGATAATAGTGAGACATCAGCTCCGAACTTTGCAGCTTCAAGAGCAGCTGTTACTCCGGCATGACCGGCCCCGATAACTGCAATTTTCATAATTTTGCTTATTTTATTTTATTCTTTTTGATGATTCTATCTCACTTTCATTGTGTTTCCTTTATAATCTTCTTGAAATGAATATTTTCCTTTGATTATTGAGGTAAAAATTTTGGAGATAGTTTTATGGAATTGGCTTTAGTTGTTCTTGCAGCAGGAATGGGAAGCCGTTACGGCGGACTCAAACAAATTGACCCAGTCGGTCCGAGCGGCGAATCAATAATGGATTATTCTATTTATGATGCAGCGAGGGCGGGTTTTGATAAAGTCGTTTTCGTTATTCGTCATGATATTGAAGCTGATTTTAAGAGAGTCATCGGAGAGAAATATAAATCAATTATAAAAGTAGAATATGCTTTTCAAGAGAAAGCAAAACTTCCAAAAGGATTTATATGCCCGGAGGATAGAGTTAAACCCTGGGGTACAGGTCATGCTATTCTGATGGCTAGAGAGCAGGTCAGATGCGCGTTTGCAGTTATAAATGCCGATGACTTCTATGGCAAGAGGTCATTCGACCTCCTCGCTTCTTACTTAAGAGAGACCGGCGATGCCGACTTCTGTAATTATTGCATGACGGGTTTCATCCTCAGGAATACGCTC
The DNA here is from genome assembly GCA_037127655.1 of Lentisphaerota bacterium. Classification (GTDB taxonomy): domain Bacteria; phylum Verrucomicrobiota; class Lentisphaeria; order Victivallales; family GWF2-38-69; genus GWF2-38-69. The sequence continues at coordinate 21,843 of JBAXXY010000008.1, read as the reverse complement.
TCGGCATTTGGTTATGTCTCGAGGGGCGTTTGTACGAAAGACAAAGATAATTATTTATCAAAGGTTGAGGAGCTTACACATATTGAACCTTCAGAGAATGGGGCAAAGTATCAGAAAGAAGACGGGGAATATGAAGCTTTGATAGGAAATGAAGTTGTTTCAATGAACATGTGGGGTTTCACCGAGTCTATTTTTGGTCATCTTGAGAATATGTTTGCCGACTTCCTTAAATCTAACATCAGCAATTCAAAATCAGAATTTTACATTCCAAGCGTGGTTGATACTCTCATCAATCAAGATAAAGCCAAAGTAAAAATCCTTGAGAGCCCAGAAAGATGGTTTGGGATTACTTACAAGGAGGATAAACCCGAAGTGGTCGGCAGGATTAAGAGTTTGATTGAGTGTGGCATTTATCCATCTAAACTTTATTAATAATTCGTCTTCACCACGGGCGGGACGCTCGTGGTACGGTTTGGAGAAAACTATGTACGATAGAGACATCAAAGAAATAATGTCGCATTTCAGGATTTACGGCGACTATGTAAAATCCGACGGGCTTGGGAATGGGCATATTAATTCTACTTTCAAAGTCCTATTCAACCAAGGAGGGACAATCGTCCCATACGCTTTGCAGAAGATAAACACTAATATATTCAAAGACCCTTATAAACTCACCGATAATATTGTAAAGATAACTAACTTTCAGAAAGAATATTACAGAAAATTCAAAGACATCAGCAGAAGATGTCTTACCCCTCTTCAGGCCAATGATGGTAACTACTATTATATAGATGCCAATCGGCATTTTTGGCGTGTCTTTTTCTGCATAGAAAGCGCAGTGAGCTATGAGATAGTAAGAGATGCCAAAGCCGCTTACGAGACGGCAAGAGCTTTCGGCGAATTTCAGAAATCACTATTTGGCTTGAAGAGCGCATCTTTGGCAGAAACTATTCCCAACTTTCATAACACTCCTAAAAGGTTTGAGGCTTTTGAAGAAGCTGTAAAAAGTGACGCAGTTGGGAGATGCAAAGAGGTTGCAAAGGAAATAGATTTTGCTTTTGAAAGAAAAGAGAAATGCTCATCGCTAGTGGAGATGCATAAAAAAGGATTGATCCCGGAAAGAATCGTCCACAATGATACAAAGTTAAATAACATACTCTTTGATATTCAGACAGACGAACCCATCTGTGTTCTTGACCTTGATCTTGTTATGCCAGGTTTTTCCGCATATGACTTCGGAGATATGATTAGAACCATGACGACTCCTGTGGCAGAAGATGAGACTGATATTTCGAAAGTGGAGATGAGATTCAATGTTTTTGAGGCAATCACTGAAGGATTTTTATCTTCGGCGAGGGGGTTTCTGACCAATGGAGAAATAGAGAGTTTGCCTTACGGCGGATATGTAATTACCTTCGAACAAAGCGTAAGATTTCTTGCAGATTATTTAAATGGCGATACCTACTACAAAATACATAGGCCTAAACATAATCTGGACAGGACAAGAACTCAGTTTGCTTTGATTAGTTCAATAGAGAAGCAATGGAATAAAATGTGTAAATTTATCGACAAATTTTAGGGATTGAATATGAAAGTATTAGTAACAGGCGGAGCGGGTTTTATCGGAAGTCACATAGTCGAAACTCTTCAAAGTGAAGCTGAAGTAATTGCGCTTGATAATCTTAGGTCAGGTAATTTGAGTAACCTTGATAGACTGAAAGTTGAGTTTGTCAATGGCGATATCAGAGATAGAGAAGTTGTCAGAAAATGCATGACAGGGGTTGACTATGTTTTTCACCTTGCCGCATTGATTAGCGTGCCTGAGTCTATGGATAATCCTCTGGAGTGCGTTGACATCAATAACCGAGGTATGCTGATTGTTCTTGAAGAGGCGGCCAGAGCAGGGGTTAAGATGCTCTGTTTTAGCAGTTCCTGTGCGGTTTACGGTGACAATCCGATCTCACCTAAAGTAGAGACTTTGTCGCCAGAACCCAAAAGCCCTTATGCTGTGAGCAAACTCGACGGCGAGTATTATTGCGGTATTTTCAGAGATACAGGAAAACTCAAAACAGCCTGTCTTAGATACTTCAATGTATTTGGCCCGAGACAGTCGCCTGAAAGCGCTTATGCCGCCGCTATTCCAATATTTGTATCTAAAGCCGTTAAGAATGAAACGATCACAATATATGGAGACGGTGAACAAACCAGAGACTTCATCTATGTCAAAGATATTGCGAAAGCCAATATCTATCTGGCAAAGAATGCAATAACAGGAGTTCATAATGCTGGTTATGGAAGGCAGACCACTATAAAATCTCTTGCCGAGAAGATAATCAGTTCAACAAATTCAAAATCTAAAATCCAATATCTGCCCGAGCGGATCGGCGATATTAAGCACTCACTTGGGAATATTGATAAACTTCTAAGCACAAACTATAAGATGTCCAGCGACTTCGACGCCGGGCTTGATGCCACCATAAAATACTTTCAGAATGGAAAAACAACAAAACAATGAAAGTAGCAGTATTGGGCGGTCTGATCGTCAAAAGTGTTCATGGTGATTTCTAGATTCAGGCTCCTGACCAGTAAAAGAAATTAAAACTTAACTTCAATTTCAATGAATAAGCGGAATAGGGATGTTATTATTCAATCTTTAAGAGTTCTTTTATTTCTGATATGAATTCGCGCATTTCTTGAGACATTTCAGTTACAAGTTCTTTCTCAAATTCTACGAAAGTATCATAATCGCCTTTTGTTCTCCGGTTAAAGGCCTTGTTGATTATTTTTCCGTATTTTGAGTCTATTAGTCCTGGATGGATAAAATTCTTATTGAACCAGCCGATTAGTTGAGCGTGTTTCGATGTCTCGTATTGATTAGCTAATCCAAGAGCCAATAACGAATAGAACATTCCGTAATAAATCCTGTTCACTGCAGACCGTAGGCGGTTGTTATCAATCAGTAACTTGACATCAAGTATTGTTTCTTCTGCCTGCTCAATCCGATATTTGATTAGGCTGTTCCTGTCTTCGTCTTTAATTGTCATGCGAATATTCCTGACTTCAAAGCATTAATAAAAACAGATTGCCTGCCGCGAATGGAGGACATCTCATTTTTTGATAACAAATGAACATCCAGCAGTATGTTATATTTTAAATCAATGTCATAGCATAAATCCAATATCCGATTCTCGTCTCTTCCGGTATAATCATTATCCAGCATAATCAGGACATCATAATCAGAGTATTCCTTGGAATCTCCGCGCGCTTGCGAACCAAATAAAATGACCTCATGCACAGAATCACCATAATTGCTTTTTAAATGGTCTTTCAGGTCAGTTAATATTTTATGAATGTCATTCATTGCGTTAATCTGAAACAAGATGCTGTAAAGTTAGTCCACAGTTTTTAGATTTTCCCGTAATTGTATCTTGATGCAATCCGGAATTCAAGTTTCGAATCATTAAGAATAAATATCATATAAACAACCTGAGCTGTCCAGCATTATAATATCGCCATTGGCTATTATTGTTTATAGAAGAACTACTCAATGTCTTGCATAGGCTAAAAATGGACGCTTATGAACGAAGTATGTTATCAGACGAATGGTATATGCTATATGACGAAGAAAGTATGTTATCATACGAGGTACTTATGGATACTTACGAAGGGGAATAACATATATACGAAGCACTCTAACATACATTGCTCGTACTCATACATGAAAAGCTCGTACTATAACAATATTTGCTCTTGGGATAACATAAACAGCTAATCATATAAGATGAATAGCTTAAAGCAACTCAAAACAAAAGCTCACTATAATCCAAGCAGTAAACAACAGGCACAAAAAATCCCCCGTCTGTTTTGAAGAAGGGGGATTTAGATATCAAAGAAAGTTACTTCTGGACTGCAGGAGTTGCTGCTGATGCATCTGCCGCCGGGACTATGCCTATTGCATCTACTTCAACTGCCTGTATGACCACTTGAGTATCTGTATTTGTTGCAGGATCAGCCGGTACTACAACTGCTTCCATTTCAACTTCTTGAACTTCAACTACAGCTACACTTTGATCAGGTGATGGCACAACAACAACTGCTGGTGCTGTTATTGCGGCTTCTGGAGCCTTTGCGGATGAGAAATAAGAACATCCGGAAAACATAAGGCAGGCTGAGGCTAAAGTTAAAGATAAGATTGAGACTGTTACTTTTTTCAATTTTTACTCCATGGTGATATGATTAATGATGCAATGTTAAATTATTCTAAATATATGGTTAGTAATAACTAAAGCTTCCTATTCATCATCTGCTTTTTGGTGAAGACGCCGTCAAGGATATTCTGATACTTTTTGAGTTCTTTGTCAACAATTATCAGGTGGGCAAAGAGTTGTGTGATCAAGGCTCCGGCTATGCATATAATAGCCATAAAGAAGACAAGATTTGTTACACCCATTTTTGCCTGCATCCAAGGGAGAATTACTATCCCGATTGTGGCTCCGGCCTTTGCAAAAGCTGCGGCAAAGCCATGCCCGGTAGCTCTTAGCTCTGTAGGATAAACTTTTGCCGGGATAAGGAATGTCATCGGGTTTGGTCCTGCATTAAGGCACAGATAGAATATTGTGAATCCTGCGAAAATAGAAAAATAATAGAGAGGCAAATAGGTTATATAAGCTGTAGTCATAAGGATAAGCATTCCTATACCCATTCCCCAGAATCCCTTTATCTGCAAACTTATCATTCCTCTCTTCTTAACGAGGATGATAGCTATTATTATGCCGATTATAAGGAAACTATCTACAAAGAGAGCGCCTTTAATGGACTGCAAATCTTTTTCGATAAAATTCTCTGGAGCGTGTTTTATCAGAGATGACAATATGATTGGCGTAAAGATCCCTATCCCGTAAAAAGCCACATCCATTAAAAACCATGGAACACTTGATAGGACAGTTAATTTTATGTAGTCTTTTTTGAAAATATCTGTAAAGTTGGTTTTTGGCCTCTTTTTCATTTCAGTAAGCTTTACTTTGTCTCCAGTCATTGTTTGGAGAGATTTAGCGGCTTCTTTCTGGTTACCTTGCGTGGCTAACCATTTTGAGCTTTCCGGCATACTGAGCCTAAAAAAGAATAATATGAATGAAATTATAGCAGGTATGCCAAGCATTAATCTCCAAGTCCATACTTGTGGAATAAGCTCGAGTACTATTACGCCGGTCAGCGCACCCAAAATTGCCCCGACAGCCTGAAACGAGAAGTTACCGACCTGCATTTGTTTTCTGTGCTTTTTAGGTATTATTTCGGCAATGTAGGCGGAGTTAACAGGATACTCTCCTCCGATACCGATTCCGGCGATAAACCTAAAGAATATCAGTGACCATACATCCCAGGCGCCAGCGCACAGAATCGAGAATATGATAAAAATAATCATATTTAGTATCAGGATGAATTTTCTGCCCAGCGTATCGGTAAGTCTTCCAAAGACAGCGGCACCGATAATTGCTCCGATTGGGGCGGCGGCGGCCAGGAAACCTATCAGAAAAGGATTTTCTGCAAGTATGGTATATTGCTTCATAAGCAGAGGCAAAGCTATACCTATTATAAACAAGTCAAAACCGTCCAGGGCGAAACCCGCGCCTGTTATCAGCCACAAACCCCATATCTTTGGAGTAAGCTCCGATTGATTAAGAGTATGAGACGCGGTTATGATTTTTTTCCCATGTGGCTGAAGGCTTTTTTCTAAGGCGCTGTCTTTTATATGTGCCATATTATTTTTCCAAGATTGTGTTAGTTGTTTATCAATAATTCAGAGAATATCAGAAATTTGTTTAATACTCAATCTGCCATGTTTTATCTAATGTTAGTTTATTGTTAGCAAATCATTACCTGTAGTTGTCGAATATGACATTATGCAGAGCCTTTGAGTTCTTTCTGCTTTTTTTATCCTTGATAACGAGTCTGACAAAAACTTGAGTAATTACAGCACCTGCGAAACAAGTTACCGCCATAAAAAGAACAGTTTTAGTTATACCTAGGTTGAGTTGAAGCCATGGGAAAAGAATAATGCCCACCGTAGCTCCTGCTTTGGCAAAGGCGGCTGAAAATCCGTGCCCTGTCGCCCTGAGTTTAGTCGGGAAAACTCTTGCAGGGATAAGAAATGTCATCGGGTTTGGTCCTGCATTCAGACACAGATAGAACAAAATAAAACCTGAGAATGTAAACAGGTTATAAAGGATGGGATTTGAAACAAATTGAGTAAACATAAGTATGAGCATTCCAATTCCCATTCCCCAGAAACCTGTTACCTGAAGTCTTACCATTCCCCATTTTTTTATAAGAAGCAAAGCAATGGCAATTCCGACCAGAAGGAAGCTTTCGACCAGAAGAGTGCCCTTGATCGAGAAGATATCTCTTTCTATGATGTCCATCGGCATGTGCTTGAATAAATGCGTAATGATTATCGGAGTGAATATTCCTATTCCGTAGAAAGCAATATCCATCAAGAACCATGGCACGCTCGAAAGAATAGTAAGCTTTAAGTAGTCTTTATTAAAAATATCAGTGAACTTAGTCTGCTTCTTATGTGATTCTTTGATTTTGACCTTATCGCCGATCATTGTAGTAAGCGAGTTTGCGGCCTGTTTTTTATGACCCTGAGTAGCAAGCCATTTAGAACTTTCAGGCATTTTTAGCCTGAAGAAGAATAGAATTATGGCAAAAATAGCCTGAAATCCAATCATAAACCTCCAAGCCCAGGTGTATGGAAATATCTCAAGTATTATGACTCCTACCAAAGCGCCGCTTACTGCGCCTATGGCTTGAAATGAGAAGTTTCCTATTTGCATCTTCTTTCTGTGCTTTTTGGGAATGATTTCAGCTATGTATGCTGAATTAACAGGATATTCGCCGCCCATTCCGATTCCTGCCATGAAGCGGAATGCTATAAGAGACCAGACAGACCAGGATAAAGAGGAGAGAGAAGCAAAAACCATAAAGAACACCATATTGGAAACAGATATGGCTTTTCTTCCGAGAGTATCAGTCAGGCGTCCGCAGACCGAAGCTCCGATTATAGCGCCGATCGGGGCGGCTGCTCCAAGTAGCCCCAGAAGCATGGGATTATTGGCAAGCTCTGAAAAATATCTGATAAGAAGAGGAAAGGCTACTCCGATTATAAAAAGATCAAAGCCGTCAAGGGCAAAACCTGCGCCCGTAATTAGCCATAAACCCCATATTTTTGGCGTAAGCTCAGAGTGGTTTATGACATAGGAAGGAGTAGGGGAGACACTTGAGTGGCTATCAGCATGTTTAGCGCTGTGTTGATCGGACTCTTTTTTCATTAATATTTATGTTGTTTTGATTTCAATACAAAGAAACGAAAAGCAATTGTAACCCGACCAGGCAAATAAAAACACGATTGATTTTGAGTTTTTTATGTTTAACATAATTTCTGATACTAAGACTGCAGCATTGTTACTTATGAGTTAAGCAAGCACCGCTTGGCTCTTGTAAGAGTCGCTAAAACTCGTAAAATTTGAAACATAAAATATTTATTCAACAGCAAGGAATTTTGTGAAAGTGAGTATGAATACAAATTTTGACATAGAATATGATTTGCTTCTGGAAGCCATACGCGTCAAATTCAACAATGATTTCAGTCAGTATGCCAAAGCTTCGCTCACCCGCAGAATTCAGAACTTCCTGATAAAAGAATCCATCCCTCATCTTGGAGAACTGACACACAGGCTGCTTGAGAGCGAAGATTACTTTATCAAATTCAAAAATGCCGTTTCAGTAACAGTTACCGAGATGTTCAGGGATCCGGAAGTATTTAAATCTATACGGGAAAATGTATTTCCTTACCTAGCGACCTATCCTGAGATCAATATATGGCATGCTGGTTGCGCCACAGGACAGGAAGTGTATTCACTTGCCATTATGCTTAAAGAAGAGGGCATTTACGACAAGACAAATATATACGCCACTGATATGAACAATGAATCCTTAGACATAGCAAGAGAGGGGATTTACACGAATGAGATGATTAAAAGCGCCACAATAAACTTTCAGAAGACGAACCCGCAGAAGCCTTTCTCTGACTACTATCATTCGAAATACGGCAAATCCATAATAAACCCCGATATAAGGAAGAATGTTACATTTATTGAACACAATCTGGTTAACGGCAAAGTATTTTACAAATTCAATTTCATCATTTGCAGGAATGTCATGATATATTTTACCAGGGAGCTACAGTCGAAGATCCTTAATCTCCTTAGTTCCAGTCTTATCACTAATGGATTTCTATGCCTGGGAACAAAAGAGTCAATTGATTTTATTGATACAAGCAGGTCGTTTTCTATGATTGATAATAAGTCAAAAATTTACCAGAAATGCAAAAAATAAAAAATAACTACGATGCTGTTGTGATCGGCGTATCAGCAGGCGGTATTGGGACAATTCCTAAAGTAATCAAAGGGCTGGATTCAACTTTTCCTTTGCCTATCATGCTTGTCCAGCATACTGATCCTGGAAATAATTTCGCCTTTTATATTGAATTCCTTAAATCGGTTTGCTCTTTGCAAATCAAGACTGCTGACGAAAAAGAAAAGATGATGCCAGGGACTCTATATATTGCTCCTGCCAATTATCATCTGCTCGTTGAGGAAGACCTGTCGTTATCCCTGAATATTGATGATAAAGTCAGCTACTGCAGACCTTCTATTGATGTACTTTTTGAGTCTGCGGCGGATGTATTCAAAAGCAAACTTATTGGCATTATTCTTACAGGCGGAAACTGCGACGGTCTAAATGGAATGAAAGCCATAATGAAATACAAGGGGATGGCTATCGTGCAGGAACCTTCTGACGCAGAGGTAGATATTATGCCAAGATGCGTGATCAATGAAAAGGCTTACCATAAGATTTGTACAACAGCTGATATAAATAAATTCCTGAAAAGCATATATTCACTGCATAGTTGACATTCACTCTATTGACACATTTCAAGTAGCAACTAAACTCCAACCAAATCATTCTATTTATTCTATTTACAAAAAATGAGGGAAGTTTATGAAAATATCAAAGAAGTTGATTTTAAGCTGGTCACTAATAGTTTTTGTCATTTTAGCTGTAATAGTGGTTTTGGTTTCTATTAATACCAGTGATGCTCTAACAAAGGCTATCGGGCTGGATCTTCAGGGTAACTGCGAGTTTACCGCAAAAGATATTGATACATTCATGAACCAAAGAGAAAAAGAACTTAAGATCTTATCTCAGGCTGATGATGTATTCGCTACTAAGGATAGCGCGAGAGTTAATACCTATCTAACTAAAGTTCTTAAAGAATCTGATGGATATACTGAATTTATTATGGTTGACCTAGATGGAAAAATATTTGCTGACACAAGATCTTTAAATATGGGAGTTCTTCTATCTAATGCTTATCCGGAATTAGTAGAACTTTACGAAAAGGCGAAACATATCAAGCAGAGCGAAGCATTGTTCCGTAATGCTTATCTAAATAAAAATAATAACGATAACTTAGAGACGGCATTTATAACTCCTATAACTGATGCTTCAGATATCAAGGTCATAGATGTATTGATTGGGGTAATTTCTATTGATAAATTTAAAGATCAGATTGTTAAACTTGATGATCTTACAGTAGGGAACAAGTCATCATATCTAGTAGATGTCGACGGTAAGGTGCTGTGTGTAGGCAATAGCGATACAGAGCAGAAGGTAATGACGACTCATAAAGATGTACTTGCAAACCCAGACTTACAGAAACTACTCTCAGGAAATGTGAATGGGTGGTTAGTTTACAAGGATAGTGTAGGTGACATGGTTCTGGCTGGATATGCTGATCTTAAAGAGTATGGAATAAACAAAGGCGGGGACTGGTCAATTGTTTCTGTAGCCCGCACAAGCGAGATACTTGCTCCTGCTATTGATTTAAGAAATCAATTAATAATTATTGGCATTATTGCTTTGCTCATTGCTGTAGGCTTCTCATTCTTAATCAGCAGAGCTATTGCTAAACCTATTGTAACTATAGTCAAAGCAGTTCAGGATTTAGCAAAAGGAAAGAATGTAAAGGTAGATATCAAGACCAAAGATGAAATAGGAACCCTTGCTGCATCATTTAATGCCACAATTGATTCTATAAATGAGGTAGCATCTGCCGCCCAGAAAGTGGCAAACGGCGATACCTCTGTAAGCCTCAATGAGCGAAGCGAAGAAGACGAACTATGCAAGAGCTTCAATAAAATGACTTCAGCGATAAGGGAACAGACAGCTTTAAATAAGAAAAAAGAATGGGCGGCTGAAGGTTTTAATAAACTCAATACGATCTTAAGAGAAGAAAAAGAATCTATGGCTCTTGGAGAAAAGATATGCAGCTTTTTAGCTGATTTCTTAGGTATCCAGATAGCCGCTTTATATATAGCAAATGAGAATAAATTAAAACTTTCAGGTTCCTATGCTTTCAGCAAGAGAAAGCAGCTTGGTAATGAGATTGAATTAGGAGAGGGCATAACCGGTCAGGCTGGACTTGAGAAGAAAACTATATCTATCATAGATGTGCCCAAGGATTATACACGGATAAACTCCGCCCTGGGAAGTTCTCTACCACTCAATATCGTAGCTGTGCCGTTCGTATATATTAATGATCTCATCGGAGTAGTGGAAATCGGCTCATTCAAGGAAATAAGCGATGACAATCTCGAATTTCTTAAAGCTATTTCAGAACCTGTAGCAATAGGCTTTGTTAACCTAAAGCACAAGGAAAAAATTCAGACCATGCTGGAGTTGTCCCAGCAGCAGTCTGAAGAACTCCAGGCTCAGCAGGAAGAGCTCAGGGCAGCAAATGAAGAGCTTGAAACTCAAATGGCTGAAATAAACAAAGCCAAAGACCAGCTTCAATCCCAGCAGGAAGAACTCAAATCCAGCAATGAAGAACTCGAAGAGAAATCAGAAGAACTTGAAAAGCAGAAAAAAGAAATAGAAAAAAAGAACAACGATCTTACTCTCTCTGAAATGGAACTTGTAAGGAAATCAAACGACCTGCAGTTAAGTAACAAATACAAATCAGAGTTCCTCGCCAATATGTCACACGAGCTCAGAACCCCTCTGAACAGCATGCTCCTCCTGTCAAATAAATTCGCTACAAATAAAGAGGGCAATCTAACTGAAAAACAAGTTAGGAATGCGGAAATAATCTATAACAGCGGTAAGGATTTATTAAAGCTCATTAGTGAAATCCTGGACCTGGCAAAAGTCGAATCAGGGAAGATGGATGTAGTCATAGAATCTTTATCACTTGACGCCTTCAAGAGAAAAATCAAGGATAATTTCGAACACATGATAAAGGAAAAGAACCTGTCTTTTAATATCGAATTGGACAGCAACTTGCCTGCTACAATAAAGACTGATGCACAGAAACTTGAACAGATAGTCAAAAATCTTCTGTCCAATTCTATTAAATTCACAAGTACAGGCAGCATAACAGTCAATATCTCAAGGGCATCGAAGGATAATAAATTCAAGAGAACTGGAATAAATCCTAAGCAGTACATTGCTATTTCTGTCACAGATACCGGAATCGGAATCCAGGATGATAAGAAAAATTTAATTTTCGAGGCATTCAAGCAGGCAGACGGAAGTACCTCCAGAGTTTATGGCGGTACAGGACTGGGGCTTTCTATATCCAAGGAATTTGCCATAATCCTCGGGGGAGAGATAACGATCGAAAGCAAGGTCGGCAAAGGTTCGATATTCACGCTTTACATACCAGAAGACCTTGCGCAGGGGAGGACCACAATCCTGGCGGCAGAGAAAGCAGAACAGGAGCCAGTAACAGCCGCTGAAGCTGAAAACCCAGTCCAGAGAACTGAAAAGGCCCCTGAAGTTCCAAGGAGTTATCCTTCAATACCTGATGACCGCGCTTCCATAAAAAAAGGCGACAATGTTATTCTGATAATTGAAGATGACCAGATTTTCGCGCAGGTGCTTTATGATATTTGCAAAGAGAAAGGCTATAGCTGCCTCCACGCAACTGAAGGAGCAGCCGGCTTTAAACTTGCGCAGGAGTATCAGCCTATAGGAATACTCCTTGACATTTATCTGCCTGAATCCAACGGGCTGGATATACTTGACAAACTCAAAGACAATCTTGCCACAAGACACATCCCGATCCACATATTAAGCGGCGAAGACCAGAGCATAAAATCAATGCAGAAGGGAGCCATCAGCTTCATTAAGAAGCCCGTTGACAAGCAGAGCATTGACGAAGCCTTCAAAAAAATAGTTGCCGTGAATTCAGGCAAGACCAACAAAATACTCCTTATTGAAGACAACAAAAATCAATGCCATGCAATCAAGGAAATCCTGGACCTGAAAAATATATCCATTGATGTGGTAAACACAGGTAATGACGGGATCAAGAAACTTGAGTCGGAGTATTATGATCTGATCATACTAGACCTTGACCTGCCTGACATTTCAGGATTCGAGGTAATGGAGAAAGTTAAGTCCAATAGCAAGTTCAAGCCGATAATCGTTTATACCGGCAAAGAACTTTCTCCGAAAGAAAAAGCAACTTTGGCAAAATATTCAGCTTCTACAATTCTTAAAGTGTCGGAATCTGCCGCAAGGCTCCTTGACGAAGTATCGCTCTTTTTGCATACAGAAACCAATGAATTAAGCGACGATAAGAAAAAAATCCTTCAGGACTATCATACATCAGACGCTATCCTTGAAGGCAAAACAGTCCTCGTCGTTGATGACGATGTCAGGAACCTATATTTGCTCGAAGAAGAATTAAAAGAGCTGAATTTAAAGGTGCTAAAGGCGGCTAACGGCCGGATGGCAATAGACGCCCTGATGAGGGATAAAAATATAGACCTTGTGCTAATGGATATAATGATGCCTATAATGGATGGATATCAGGCAATGGAAGCAATAAGAAAAGATTCTCAGATATCTTCTGTTCCTATAATAGCATTGACGGCAAAAGCCATGAGTGAAGACAGGCAGAAATGCATTAAGGCAGGCGCCAATGATTATCTGACAAAACCTGTGGATATGAATAAATTGACCACCTTGATGAAAGTCTGGATAAAGAAGCACAACAGGGTATAACTTATCATGAATGGAAGGCAAATCATACTTATTGTTGACGATATTGAGGCTAACCTTGTCGCACTGAAGGAGACCCTTGATGATGTTGGCGCTGATATAATTACTGCTTCTTCGGGAAATGAAGCAGTAATCAAGGCAATGGAACTTGATCTGGACCTCATCCTTATAGATGTCCAGATGCCGGGGATGGATGGCTTTGAAGCCGTTTCATTCATCAAAAAAGAGCCCAAAAACAAATACATTCCGATTCTATTCCAGACTGGTATATCAAAAGAAGAAAAATATATCGTAAAAGGCCTGGATTGCGGAGCAGTGGACTATATCACAAAGCCTATTTCAAGTGAAATCCTTACTGCCAAGGTAAGACAGTTCCTTGAAATGCAAAAAGACAAAAAGGAGTTAAGCGAACTTAAAACACTGCTCTTTAATATCATTAATTCCACTCCAGACCTTATCTGTGCAAAAGATGCCAATCTTACTACTATGCTCTGTAACAAAGCTTATGCTTCAGTCGTAGGCAAACACCCAAGCAATATGATAGGCAATACCGATGTTGAAAATGGGTGGCATGTGGATATTGTGAATGGTTCCCGTCAAAAAGGCATCAAAGGTTTCCTCAGCGACGATATTGAAGCTTTAACGGGGAAAACAGTCCACCTTCCCAATGACCCTCTCAATATAGGAAGCGAAGATAAAATTTTTGATACTCTGAAACTTCCTCTTTACGATAACAAGAACAGCATAATCGGTCTCACAAGCATTGCCAGAGATGTTACCGAACTCAAAAGAGACGAGGAGAAGATTAAAAATCTGCTTAGGGAAAAAGAGCTTCTCCTCAAGGAAGTCGAACTTACTCAGGATGTGGTTATTGAATGTATCGTAAGAATGGGTGAATTCCGCAATACTGAGATCGGCGACCATATTATCCGTACTCAGGCGTATGTCTGCGCCTTGTCTGAAAAGCTGTCACAAATAGATAAATACAAAGACATTTTTACACTCCAGTACAAAAGATTGCTCTTCAAGTGCGTGCCGCTGCACGATATAGGTAAAGTCGTCATTCCTGACGAAATTCTGCTGAAGCCTGGCAAGTTGACACCCGAAGAGTTTGAGGTTATCAAAAAGCACACTACTGAAGGTAAGAGGATACTTTTGGGCGCAGAAAAGAAACTCGGACAGAACTCTTTTCTCAGACTGGCAATGCAGATGGCAGAAAGTCACCACGAGAGATGGGACGGGAAAGGTTATCCAGGCAAAATTGCAGGGGAAAACATCCCTCTTCCTGGAAGGCTTATGGCTATTGCCGATGTTTATGATGCCCTTGCCTCGAAGAGAGTTTACAAACCGCCTTTCCCTCATGAAGAAGCAACGCACTTAATATTTGAAGGAAGAGGAACCCAGTTTGATCCTGAAATGGTTGATGTATTCATGGAAATACAGGATCAATTCAAGGAAATATCTGAAGCCAAACTGGATGATTTTTAGAAAACTTTACAGAGTAGTTAATAAATGGTTAGCAGACAGACATTATTGATTGTGGACGATAATGAATCGAACATCATTGCTTTGAAGGAAACTCTGGAAGGCAATATTGATGCGGAAATATTCACGGCAACCAGTGGCAATGAAGCTGTCCAAAAGGCTTTTGAGCAGGATTTCGACCTTTTCATGATGGATGTGAAAATGCCTGACATGGATGGATTTGAAGCCGTCAAATATATAAAAAAAGAGGCTAAAAATAAATTAATCCCAGTATTGTTCCTGACAGGAGTTTCGGCTGAACCAGCTGATATTATAAAAGGGCTTGAGTCCGGCGCCGCCGTAGATTACATAATAAAACCTATTTTCCAGTGAAATCCTTATTGTAAAGGTAAGGCAGTTCCTCGAAATGCAGAGAAATAGAAAGGAGCTGGAAAGTACAAGTAATGAGCTCGCCAAAACAATCGCTAAGCTTAACGAGGAAATATTCGAGCACAAGAAATCCGATGAAGCGCTGAATAATAGCGAAACAAGATTCCGTGTGCTATTTTCACAACCCTCTGTGGGCGTAGCTCAAATAGATAGCAATACAGGAATACCTGTAAGAATTAATCAAAAGTACTGCGATATTCTGGAATACACTCTTGAAGAGATGCAATCTCGGAGTTTTCAGACCATCACACATCCTGATGATCTTTCAGTAGATCTCGCAAATATGGAATTATTGAAATCAGGAAAAATCACTGAATACAATATAGAAAAACGCTATTTCTGCAAAGATGGATCAATTACATGGGTTGACCTTAATGTTTCTCCTTTATGGAGCATCGGAGAAAAACCAAGTTTCCATATAGCCGTTGTTAAAGATATCACCAAACGCAAGATGGCTGAAGAAAAAGTCCACTTTCTTCTTAAAGAAAAGGAAATCCTTCTTAAGGAAGTTCACCACCGCATCAAGAACAATATGGCTACTGTATCGGGTTTGCTTATGCTTCAAGCGGCTTCTATGAAAGAACAGAAGGCGATAGATGCTCTGAATGATGCGCAAGCCAGATTACAAAGTATGAGCGTGCTTTATAGTAAGCTCTATTGTTCAGATAATTTCAATGAAGTCTCCCTTAAAGAATATCTTGAAACATTAGTAGATGAGGTCTTCTTTAATCTCTCTGACTCAACTCATATTTCCGTAGAAAAACACATTGAAGATATTACTATTCCGACTAAAATCTCTTTCTCTGTAGGAATAATCGTCAATGAACTTTTGACTAATATTATGAAATATGCATTCAAAGGCGGAGATAAAGGTCAAGTATTAGTTTCAGCTTCAAAGAAAGACGACAAGGTGATTATTGTTATTCAGGACGATGGAATCGGGATGCCGGAATCAGTAAGGTGTAACGGTTCTAAAGGATTCGGTCTTAACCTTGTAGATATGATGGCAAAACAGATAAATGGAACTATTCACATTGAACACAACAATGGCGTTAAGTTTATCTTGGAATTTCCTCTGTAAGTCCCATCTTTTGTGTTTTCCGAAACAGCTAAAAATCTTACTGTTATTGCATTGCTTGTTTGGCTATGATAGAATCGCTCGTAATTCTTTTTTAAATTAACTAACCATATGAGGTATTCTATGCTTTCAAAGAAACTAACTAATGAACACGAATTTGATCTTTTCTGTGAAACTATCCTTCAGCATGTTATCGGGAAGAGGCTTTCCAGCACTACTGATTTCGATAAATACCGTATGATTGCCGCTACCCAAAAGGCGATTCTTACTGAGAAATGGATGGATACGCAGAAGAAATATGAAACTCAGGATGTAAAGAAAGTTTACTACCTCTCATTAGAGTTTCTTATGGGCAGATCTTTGCGCAATGCTGTGGATAACTCTGATATGCAGGAAGTGACAAAAAATGCGCTTAGAAGAATAAGCGTTGATTTGGAAGATCTCTACGAACAGGAATATGATGCAGGCCTTGGCAACGGCGGCTTGGGAAGACTTGCCGCATGCTTCCTGGATTCAATGGCTACAATGGATATTCCAGGGTGCGGATTTGGTATCAGATATGAATATGGTATGTTTAATCAGGATATAGTTGACGGGTATCAGGTGGAGAAACCTGACAATTGGCTTTTCAAAAATAACCCATGGGAAATTCAAAGAGTCGAGGATGCAGTCGAAGTTAAATTTTACGGCAAGTCAAAGCACTCTACAGATAAGCATGGCAAAATATCTGTCGAATGGGCTGATGCCGAAAATGTAATAGCAATTCCATATACTGTTTTCATCCCCGGCTACAAGACAGATACTGTAAACAGCCTGATTTTATGGTCTGCTAAATCAAGTGATGATTTCAATCTTGACTATTTTAATAATGGCGACTACGAGAAAGCTATTCAGGGCAAGGCTCTTGACGAGACGATTACTAAAGTGCTCTATCCTAACGACAACAATTCCTCCGGAAAAGAGCTAAGACTCAAACAGCAGTACTTCTTTGTTTCAGCATCTCTCCAGACCATTATTATGGAGTACCTCAAGCATCATAAGACATTTGATGAGTTTTCATCCAAAATAGCCATCCAGCTAAATGACACGCACCCTTCGATTGCCATACCTGAACTCATGAGACTATTTGTCGATGTTCACCACATGGAGTGGGATGATGCCTGGAAAATTGTGACCAATACTTTCGCATATACAAATCATACGCTTATGCCTGAAGCTCTCGAAAAGTGGAAAGTCAGTCTTTTTGAAAGACTTCTGCCAAGGCTGCTTGAAATTATCTACGAGATAAATGCAAGGTTTATGAAAGAAGTTGAGGCTGCTTATCCCAATGATAATGGAAAGAAAAGCGCAATGTCAATCGTAGAAGAAGGCGCAGAAAAGAAGCTTAGAATGGCATACCTTGCTATCATAGGCTCTCACTCTGTCAATGGAGTGGCAAAACTTCATACGAAGCTTCTGCAGGAAACTCTCCTGTCTGATTTTTATGCATTGTATCCCAAGAAGTTTAATAATAAGACCAACGGTATTACGCAGAGGCGTTGGTTGAAACAGGCTAATCCTTCACTGGCGACTTTAGTAACTGATACTATCGGCGATAAGTGGATTAAAAACCTTGATGAACTCAAGAAACTTGAAAAGTCAGTAAAAGATAAGAGCTTCTGTTCGAAATGGTCTGAAATCAAGAAGAATAACAAGGTCGCTTTTTCAAATTTCCTTAGCAAGGAATATGGGCTTGCAGTTGATCCGGGAAGCATGTTTGATGTTCAGGTTAAGAGAATGCACGAGTACAAGAGGCAGCTGCTTAATGTATTGAGCGTCATCCACTCATACTTCAAACTCAAAGGCTCAATACCCAAAGATGTTGTTCCAAGGACAGTCTTTATCGGAGGCAAGGCCGCTCCTGGCTATATCACAGCCAAACTCATTATTAAACTTATAAATGATGTATCGAAAGTTATAAATAATGATCCACAGACAAGAGACTATTTGAAGCTCTATTTCCTACCTAACTACAGAGTTTCTCTTGCTGAAAGAATTTTTCCTGCAAGCGAACTTTCACAGCAGATTTCTACTGCCGGAACAGAAGCTTCAGGTACGGGAAATATGAAGTTTGCTCTCAATGGAGCTTTGACAATCGGAACTCTTGACGGAGCAAATATTGAAATTAAAGACGCAGTGGGCGATGACAATATCTTCATTTTCGGAATGAATGCCGTTGAAGTAGCCGCTCTTAAAGAAAAAGGTTACAACCCTTATGACTATTACCTCTGGAATAGCGAGCTAAAAGATGTTCTCAATGCCATTGCCAACGGTTACTTCTCACCCGATGACCATGATAGATATAAACCAATTTTTGAACTGTTGCTCAATCAGGGAGATCATTATATGCTCCTGGCTGACTTTGAGAGTTATATCAATTGCCAGCATAATATAGATAAGGTCTATAGAGATAACGCGCTCTGGACTAAGAAATCTATAATGAATGTCGCCAATATGGGATATTTCTCAAGCGACAGAACTATAGCTGAATATGCAAGAGAAATATGGGGAATAAAAGTTAAGTAAATCGAGGTGAAAAATGGGCGGGAAAATTAAAATTATCGCTGTGGGCGGGACGATTGATAAAGTTTATTTCGATGACAAAAGTCTCTATCAGGTCGGAAAACCAACTATATCTAATATTCTGAGTCAGGCCGGCGTGACTTTGAAATACGAGGTTGATTCTATTTTGCACAAGGATAGTTTGGATATGACAGCCGATGATAGAAAACTAGTCGCAAATAAAGTTGCCGAGGACAAAGCCAGTAAAATTGTTATTACTCACGGTACAGACACCATGGTAAAAACAGCTAAAAGAGTAAAGAAAGCTCTCGTTGAGGGAAAACTTCGCAAAACTGTGGTTTTTACTGGTTCTATGACTCCTGCGATGTTCAAAGGAAGCGATGCCGAGTTCAATGTAGGCGGGGCGATAGCTGCGGTTCAGTGCCTCCCAGTTGGCGTTTACATCGTGATGAGCGGCAAAGTATTTGAAGCTGACACTGTCGTAAAGAATGTCGAAAAAGGCCGCTTCGAGAAGATAAAGTAATCTACATTAGAGTTTTGTAATTTAAAGTTTCGGGTTTTACAGCATTTTTTAAATAGTTGATATATAAAATATTAAATAATTTTACGCATCATAATATGCCGCCACTCCCTTCAGGAGGGCTTGATTATATTGGAATAATGTTTTCCACGGGTTCACACCCGTGGCTAGAATATTAAATTGACATCTTAGCCACATGCGTAAGCTTGTGGGATAAGATTGTCCAGAAATGATAAGCTCTCCTGAAGGGAGTGGCGACAGAAATTTTATTGAAATGAAACCAGAAACTTTAGATGTAATAATCAACGCTCTAAAGGAATATTCCTTTATTCCATTGGAATATGCTTTAGGTATGCCGACGACAGCAATATCTATACCGCCGTATGCCGAACGGCATGTACGGTGGTGTGAGAGGTCGGTAGCTGAATTAATCAGCTACCTCCTACTCGATTGAATAATTTATCATTTGCCTCTTTGCTACTCATTAATGTATTCAATTGAATCAATTTAACCACGAATTTCACGAATTACACGAAAAGATAAAGGGAGGGGAAACTGGATTCTGGGCGCTTGGCGCTGGTCTTTTTACTTTATGAACTTTATAAACCTTACAAGCTTTCAACTGGGTCGATCGACCCTCCCACTGTTTTGAGTTAAAATCCAGTTTCAAGTTTCGATTATCAATCCCGCACCTCCACTTTAAACTTTTGAAAAGTAAACGGATAACGGCTACTAGAAGTAAAAACCATGTTTTTATTCCATACTTTTTACGGATAGTAGTGCGGAGTCGGTGTCTTTTAATTTAATTTTTAATTTTAACTTGATTGTTTATGCTCTATTGATATGCTTATTATTAGCATACTAACTACTCACATTATATAGGCGTATAAAATGAGAACAACAATTGATATTTCAGAAGAAAAACTCAATAAGGCAATATCCCTTGCCGGAGGTAAAACAAAAAAAGATATCATCAATATGGCATTGGACGATTTTATCAGAAACTCGAGAATCAATTTATTTTTAAGCCTCAGAGGGAAAGGCATTATTGATGAAGATTACGATATTATAAAACTCAGGAATTCAGAAAATGAAGAGTGATATTGTCATGCTGGACAGTTGTCTTTGGATTGACTTTTTCAGAGATAAAAACTTCAAACACGCTGCCAGGATTGAATATCTTCTTCCTGAAAAAACTCTAGCTGTAAACGGCATTATTCTTGCTGAGGTTTTAGGCGGAGCAAAAAGCGATAAGGAAGCAAATTTAATCAGAGAGGCTATGCTTGCGCTTATTTATATTGAGATGCCAATAAATATTTTCAGCAAAGCTGCCTCAATTTACGGCAAACTCAGAAAGTCAGGGCTAACTGTCCCGCTTGCAGATGCGATAATCGGAGCTTCCTGTCTTGAGAAAGACATTACCCTTCTTACTTATGACATTCACTTCAAACCTCTATGCGAACAGTTCGGATTAAAGCTGGAAATTCTTGATTAACAGCCGTGAAAATATAGAGGTTTTTAGCCACAACTTTTAACTTTTCTCTTATTCCGAGAGATACTGCAGTTCATTTATTTTATAAGTATCTGAACCTATGTCTCTTGATATTCTAACTAAAATTTTTTGAGATGAAAGAGATGTATCAGAAGTTGAATCATAAGTCTTGCCGGCTGGGTTCCCACCCAGCCTTTTTTTGAATAATTTTTATATAACTTATTCCTGTCGTTCGATAGGGCGATTTCTGGTAGGGTCAGATCTCCGAGCTGACCGCTCTTTACGGACGGCTGCGGAGAGCCATCCCTACCTAATAATTTCGAAAACCAAAACGGTATACCCTTTGCCTGGATTATTCAGCAACTATTTTTTAACTATTAGGCTTAAAAACTTCAAAGTAATATATATATTTTTGTCTGTCCTTGTATGGTTCTTCTAGCGGCCAGCTTATTTCAACATTTATTCCCATTGCATTACTTATTCCTTTAGTATAACTAAAGTTGTTTCCTCGAAGTGGAGGAGTTATTCCAGAGTCCTCTATCATAGTATCAAGATTATTTTGTATCGTTTGGCTCGCAATAATTGATGTTTCTCCTTCGTATATCGGAACTCCGTTAATTCCAATCTTCTCGATAGTACATGATTTCCAAATATTGATTTGAGCGCTAAAATCCACTCTCTGCTCTGTTTTAGCCTGGAAGACATAGATACCTTGAGTATCGCTATAATCCGTCGCATAAAGACTTCCAAATTCGTGAGTAAGCGAAGTTGAAGCCGTTATAATACTGGTAGGAATACTATTCTTAAGATGAATTTGCAGTAGATCAAAAGCGCTAGCAGATCTTTCTCCTTTAAGTTTTATGTATGCATAAATGCATCCCTTTGCTGAAGAAAGATAATTATTGTCGATAACTTCAAGGTTTCGTTTGATTCTTGTATTAAGATATAAAAAGGTAGCTGCAACTATAATTAAAATAATTGCAATAATCATAGCTAAATATATCAAGGAAAAATATCTTGATGTTTTCATGCTCAATCTTTTTTTAGAAAAATATGGACTCAAAGCATTTATTCCTTCAGTAATATAAATAAAAAGGGCTGCTTAATCCGAAAAGCAAAAAAGATATATAATTTATCATTTGTCTC
>JBAXXY010000007.1:0-42940 GCA_037127655.1 Lentisphaerota bacterium | reverse complement strand
GTGATATTTTTTTTTGCTACCTGGGCAAATGTAAGTCAGGATGTTATTGAATTTGTAGATGGACAGACCGGTGTCTTTAAGGAGGCCAATATTAAATTTGTCGGAATATCGTCCGAGAATGCTCTGAGAGTAAAGACATATTTTGACAAATATCCAAATACCAAAATTTATATCGGCGTTGACGACCACACCAAAACTTCTAATGAGTATCTTGGTGGAGAAGATTCCATCCCGAAATTCTTTATATTTGACAAAAATAAAAAGCTAATATGGAAGGGCGGTCCGCTTGAAGAAAACAGAGCCTTGCTCAATATAGCCGGTGGAACTTTTGATGCACAAAAGCAACAGGAAATTGAGAAGCTTCACGAAGATATAAGAACAAGTATTCAATCTCTTGACAGAGAGGCCCAACTCAAAAAAGCTGAAGAAATTTTTAAGATTGACCCTACTGACAGGGTAGCGATGGATTACAAAATTGATGAACTCATCAAGAAAGACAAGATTGATGAATGCGTAGAGCTAATTCACGAAGCCAGAAAAAGCGCTGGAAGTAATAATTATCTGCAGTTTTATCTTTACAATACAGAGCTTGAGATAGTTATGGGACTTATTAATGAAAAGGGGCGCAGGTATATAGATGATTTGGCTAAAAGTTACTACCTTACTTTTCAGAATTCCTCCACAGCTTTAAATTCAATGGCTTTTCGGCTAATACAGGTCGTGCCATTTCAGATTACTTCCCTTGAACAGGCAATAATTATGAGCGCTCAGGCCGCAAAGCTTGAAAAAGAAATAAGCCCTGATAGCAATGATATGGGAAATTATCTTCAAACTGAGGCCAGATGCAATTATTTTATAGGCAAGCTGGATAAAGCTATAGAATCTCAAAAAGGGGCTATAGCCTGCTTGAAGGATAAGAATGAAAAAGATGTAGCAACGCTTGCTCTTGAATACTACCAACAGGCCAAAGTTATTTCTGATAAGACAAACTAATTCTTTTAGAGGGTTAATCGATGGATAAGCTAAAAACTATAGTTTCGTGTGTTAAGTGTTCTTCTTATGAAAGGGATAATCTTCGCGCTAAAGTTCGTCAAGCAATACAACTTGCCGGCGGTTTTCCGAAGACAATCCAGAAAGGAGCAAAAGTTTTACTTAAACCCAATATCCTTACAGCCAAGGAACCTGAACTTGCTGTTACTACACACTGCGAATTTGTAAGGGCTGTTATTCAGGAACTCAAAGATTTGGGCGTTACTATAACCGTAGGTGATAGTCCGGCAGGAACTCATGATTGGGATAAACTCTGGACAAAGACAGGACTTAAGCAGGTTTGCCAGGAAGAAGGCGTTAATCTTATGCCTTTCGAGAACTCTAAAATCGTTGACTTCAAGGACGGAGTCAATGAGATAAAATTGCCAGTTTTAAAAGAGCTTGAGGACTTTGATGCTGTAATATCTCTGCCTAAACTTAAAACGCATGTTCTTACAAAAATAACTGCTTCTGTCAAAAACTCCTACGGACTGATAGTCGGTCATGCCAAAAGCCATTTTCATACTCTCTATCCTTCTCCAAAGAAGATGTCTGTTTTTATAGGAAAACTATACGGAATTCTAAAACCCGATTTTATCATTATGGATGCTATTCTAGGGATGGATGGAGATGGTCCGAATTCAGGTAAGCCAATGAATACAGGTTTGATATTTGCCGGATCTGACGGCGTAGCTGTTGACTCATGCGCTTGCGCTGTTTACGGTTATTCTGCTGATGAAATTCTACATGTCAAAACAGCATCCGAACTCGGATACGGAATTTCTGATTTATCTTTGATAGAAAGATTAGGCGATGGGTATTCTGAAATAGGTAAGGTTCCTTGCAAACGCTCTAAAGCCGATTTTCTTTTCAAAATTCCGGAAAAGCTGTTTTTTATTATAACTATGATTGCCAAGACGCGGCCGGTTTTTGACAAGAATAAATGTGTCAAATGCGGCATTTGTGCTCAGGCATGCAATCAGAAAGCAATTTATAAAAAGAATGGTATTTACAAAGTAAAATCATCCAAATGTATTCTTTGTATGTGCTGTATTGAAGCATGTCCATACAGAGCCATAGCGTTAAAAACGGGATGCTTCTGGTCTTCCAGCGTTACATAATGAAATCTTATTTTGTAAAATTGCCCGATAGAAAAAATACAAATTCCATCAAATGGGATTTTATAAGAGACCCGTCTAACTTCAAAACGCTTAGAACAATATCTTCTTTTCACCCAGAGAAACCTATAATTCCGATGTGGGTGGCGGATATGGATTTTGAGTGTCCGAAAGAAGTGATTAAAGCTTTGGAAGAGCGAGTCAGGCATGGCATATATGGTTACTCAATGGCATCAGACTCCTATTATGATTCGATACTAAAATGGATGAAAAAAAGACATGGGTGGCTGATAGATAAAGAATGGATTACTATCACTCCAGGAGTACTGCCTGCCTTGAAGTCGGCGGTAAGAGCTTTTGTTAAACCTGGCGAAAAAGTTCTTATCCAGCCTCCTGTTTACTACCCGTTCTTCAGTGCTGCCGAATGCAACAATGCTGAACTCAAACTCAATCCTTTAAGGTTGGATGGAGATAGGTACTCTTTTGATAT
The DNA here is from genome assembly GCA_037127655.1 of Lentisphaerota bacterium. Lineage (GTDB taxonomy): Bacteria > Verrucomicrobiota > Lentisphaeria > Victivallales > GWF2-38-69 > GWF2-38-69. Next base: position 40,303 of record JBAXXY010000007.1, on the reverse strand, counting down.
TGAAAAATTTGAACGAATTGTTTCTTCAGGGGACATAAAACTCTTTATCCTATGCAATCCTCATAATCCTGTGGGAAGAGTCTGGACAAAAGACGAGTTGACCAGGATAGGTGAAATATGCCTGAAAAATAATGTGATAGTACTCGCAGACGAGATACATTTAGATCTAGTTTATTCATGGAGCAAATTCACTCCTTTTGCATCAATCAGTAAAGAGTTTGCCGACATTTCAATAAGTTGTACCGCAGCAAGCAAGACATTTAACCTCGCAGGATTCTATACTTCTAATATCATCACATCTAATCCTAAACTTAAAGCACAGTTTGACCGTACTCTGTACGCATCAGGCGCAAATGAAATCAATCTCTTTGGTCTTGTTGCCACAGAAACAGCTTACCGCCATGGAGAAAAATGGTTGAGAGAGGTAATGGGCTATATCGAAGAAAACTATCTTTATATCGAGTCTTTCATAGAAACCAATATCCCCAAAATTAAAGTATTTAAACCCGAAGGCACATACCTTGTCTGGTTAGACTTCTCCCGTTTTGGACTAAGCAGAACTGAGCTTAGCAATCTTCTTATTAATAAAGCAGGATTGGGTTTAGATGAAGGAATAGGTTTCGGCAAGCAATGTGAGAGTTTTGTTCGAATGAATATTGCTACAAGCAGAAAGACCATCGAAGAAGCTATGAATAGACTTGCAGAACTTTTTGTCAACTGATTATGAATCAGGTAAGATCATTTAAACCTATAATTGATTCAGGCTCAAGAGTTCTGATACTAGGCTCTATGCCTGGTGTTAAGTCGCTGGAATTTCAGCAGTATTACGCTCATCCGCAAAATCATTTCTGGCGGATAATATATGGCTTATTTGATATGCCTTGTGAGACTGAATATGAGATAAAGCTTGCCTTCCTTAAGAGCAGAGCAATCGCCCTGTGGGATGTTTTGGAGTCTTGCTGCAGACCGGGCAGTTCTGATTCGGATATCAGCAATGGAAAAGTAAATGATTTTAAAGCTCTTTTTAAAACATTTCCAAATATTAAAGCTGTCTTTTCCAATGGAACAAAAGCTCATGAAACTTTCAGAAAAAATGTCGGATTTGAGATACTCGGCGATAGGTTCTATAGGAAACTTCCCTCGACCAGTCCTACCCATACAAAAAAGTTTGACCAAAAGCTAAAGGAATGGACTGTTGTTCTCAAATATCTTTCTGAAAAAGCGGATGGTTTATAATGTTATTTTGGATTTATAGATAGAATTTCCAACTATTAGGCCTGCTGCAATGCTCAAGGCTACCACGAACATATGGATGAGTTCCTGCTGCCCCAGCACCGTATTCCCGATGGATAAATCAACAAATCCTCTAAAACCTATGCTGCCACTTACTAAAAATACTACGGCCGGCAGAAGAACAAGCGAGGCTGAACGATTGGTTTTTGCTGACCATATGTTTGCGAAAACTACTGCAAAAACAGTGCCCAGAAAATTCCCCAGGTTTACACTGGAAATAGCTATTCCCAATATGATTCCGCCACAGGCAATAGCGCATCCGGCAACCGCCCAGAGAAAATCCCTTTTAGGTGTTTGGAAGACTAAACACAGTCCTGCCGACATAATCATAGCCGAGAGCCATTTGAGATCTGGGTTGATAGAATCAGGCGGAATAAAAAGTACAGGAAAGAAATACCTTACCATAGTAATTCCGATCCACGCACCTGCAAATAATAAAGCTAAATAGACCACTCCATTTACAATATTGATTACGCCTGAAAGTACATATTTGTATGTTAACTCCATAACTCCATTGCTGATAGTAAATCCAGGTACGAGGTAGATTACTGATGATAATGTTATTAAATAAACTTGGAGTTCTGGAAAACTTATGCTTATAAGAGCAGCAAGTATTCCAGAGGTGAAAGTACATAAGAAAGGCGCCCAATGCTCAAACCTTTCTGGCAGTTTTTCAGTCCATAAGACTATTATGTAAACTATAATGCTCAGAACGGCAGATAAAATTATGTCTTTTACCCCACATAACAGAAAGCCTGCAAAACCCGCCCCTGACAGAGCATACCCTAATGCCACAATAACTTTTCCAAATGGCGCAGGCAATTTTTCTATTCTGTCTAGGCTTTCGTTTGCTTCGAGGAGTGTAAGTTGTCCTGATTCAAGGTCGGTAACAAGTTCTCCAATCTTTGCAAGTTTTGCTAAGTCAATGCCTGTTCCAGGCATATAAACAATATGGGTTTTATGCCATAACTCATCTTTTTTTATGAATGTAAATAAGATCTCAGTCGGTGTTGAGCGAAAAATGCCATTATATCCAAGTGTTCTGATAACTCGTAATAGGTAAGATTCGAGGCGCCTTGCTTGTGTTCCGTACCTGTGGGCCAAAGTTCCAAGTCTTATTACGAATCTGCATGCAATTTCAAAATTTTCTTCTTCTTTGTTCATTGTCTGCTGATGCGGTTAAACTAACTCTTTTCTAATAGTGTTCTTATCCAAATCTCATGGATTTTTTTTGAATATTCCTGTCAAAACATTAAAAAATTAATTGCTTCACTGTAGTGTTTTTGGGTTATTTACTTTTTGTTTTCAGTACTGTTAATCACATTTGATTTTTTTAAAATATAACAGAAAGTGAGTGCCAGAATCCATAAAGGCGTGATATAAACGCTTAACCTCATATCATCCATTCTTGTCATTATTGCAAGCACCGCAAAAAGAACCAGACAGGCAAATATGTTGGAATAGGGGGAGAGATAAAGCTTGAATTTGATGTCGAAATGTTCTTTAGATTGTTTTTTGCGGAAATATATCTGGGTAATTAATATGATAAACCATGTCACTAGAATGGAACCTGTAGCAACTGTAAGCAGGTATATAATAGCTTTTTGTGGAAAAATGAAGTTTACTAATACAGCTATCATAACGCAAAATGATGTGAGAAGTACAGATCTCTTTGGTATGCCGTTTTTACTTATTTTCGCTAATGATTTTGGGGCATTTCCATTTTCTGCCAGATTACACATCAGTCTTGATGCGCTGAAGAGACAACTGTTGAAAGATGAAAGGGCCGCTGTAATTGCTACTAAGTTCATAACAAGTGCCGCAGATGATAAACCTACTTTTAGGAAAACATCTACAAATGGGCTTATGCTGCCTGAGAGTTGTTCGTAGGGATAGAGCATCATTATTGCAAGCATTGTCAAGACATAAAAAAAGAGAATCCTTATAACTACTCCGTTAATTGCCTGCGGAATAGTTTTGTCCGGATTTTCAGCATTCCCCGCAGCTATACTTACAAACTCAGTTCCTCCGAAAGAGAACATCACTATCACTAGAGCGAAAGCGAAACCTTCCAATCCGTGTGAGAATAGTATTTTTTCTGTAAAATATGTACCGAAGTCAGGATTTAGGCCGTGCTTAAAGCATACTAAATACACAGTAAAAGCCAGCATGGCGACAATTGCGACTATTTTTATTCCGGCAAACCAGAATTCGAATTCACCAAAGATCCTTACGCTCAAAAGGTTTATACCCATAAAGATGAATAGAACTATCAGACAAATCAACCAGTGTGGAACAGGGGTAGCCCAGAAATCAAGGAAAAATGTTATGGCGGTTAGCTCCACCATGCACACTACCGTGTACTCAAACCATGCATTCCAGCCTGAAATAAATCCCGCATAAGGGCCAATATATGAATGAGCGTATTCCGTGTAGGCGCCTGTATTTGGATTGTGTACTGTCATTTCTCCCAACGCTCTCATAATTATGTACAAGACAAATCCACCAAAAATATATGCCAGTACAATCGAGGGACCTGTCATTTGAATAGATTTTGCACTTCCGAAGAAAAGTCCTGTGCCGATAGCCCCGCCGAGAGCTATCATCTGAATATGTCGTTTTTTTAGCTGGTTTTTCATATAATATGTGGTTTAAATTTTTCTTTCTGTAAATGTTATATATCTATTTTACACATTACTCTTCTATTGTCGATATTTAACAGCCTCAATTATTATTATTTAGAGCGGCTTTTGCATCTTCTTCTTTTATAGGTGAAGGTCTTCCCTTCTCATCTATTGATACATATACAAATTCAGCTTCAGTTACGAGATTTTTTTTATCCTTAGTTAATCTGCTTATAGCCCACGCATTGATATGGAAAGAAACTGAAGTTCTGCCTATTGAGTCTAATTTGCAGTGAACGCAAACAACATCTCCTACATGGACTGGATTCCAGAAACGCATACTTTTAACTGCTACGGTGGTAAACTTTGTTCTATTGATATCGAGACAAGCCATTCCTCCGGCCAAATCCATTTGGGACATCAACCATCCGCCAAAGATATCCCCATGGTAATTCGTATCGGCTGGCATAGCAGTTGTTCTGAGAGTTAATTTGCCGACAGGGTTTTCAAGTTTTATGTTATCTTTTGTATCCATAACTTCTCCTTTTATTTTTAATTAGTTTTGAAATGATTTATTATAAGGTTATGGATGTCAGTTATGCTTCTTAATTGGCAGTTAGATGTTTGAATGTTTATAAGAAGCAATGGGACAAAGTTTATAGTGTGCTGTTTGCTTCCGATGTCTTCGCAATTGCCATGGTCGCTGCAGATTAACAAAGAGGTGTCTTTGGGGAGATTATTTGTCAGCTCCAGTATGAATCTTGAAAGCTCTTCAAGTGTTATTTTTAGTTCAGCTTCATCTCTTGAGTGTCCGGCCTTGTCTGTGAGAAAGTATTCAAAGAGAGTGAAGTCATATTTTGAAGAGATATTTAAAAGGTGTTTTGCTCCATCCTCGGGTGATATTGTAGAGAGTCCAAATTTCTCGGCTATAGTTCTTCTTGTGATGTCGTGAAAAACAGCATTGCCATTTAGCATATCCTCTGTATTGAGGGCTTGTTCTGAAAAAGTTGAAAGCATTACGCTGGTGACAGACGCAAATCTTGAGTTTATTATTTTTTCAAGAGGATACCTTGCATAGGAGTTGGCAAAAATTACGCTTTTGTTGAGTTTTATGAGTTCAAGAAAGATATTGCTTTTGCATAATAATGATTTGAGAAATGGACCAGGAAAACCAGAGAGATGAGAGCCAAAAAGTTTTGATGCATTTAAGCCTGTAAAAATAGCTGTTTGGCCTGTTGCGCTCTGCGGTATTCCTGCCATTTCAAGAGTGGCGTCCAATGGAATAGAATTGTTTTCAAATAGCGCAATAAAATCAGAAGAGCAAAATCTGGCAAAGACGGAATTTCCCCAGCCTTCGGGCGGTATGCCAAACCCGTCAACCATTATCATTATAAGTTTTCGGGGATTTTCAATCATTTAGATTTGGGAAACTATGTACATTCCTACTCCGGCAGCTACAGATGCATTTAGAGAATTGATTCTTCCTTTCTGCTGTATGCCGAGAATGAAATCGGATTCATTTAAGATAAACTGACCTACGGACTTATCTTCGCCGCCTATAACAAGGAGTATTTTTTCTGGATTAGCTGATTTAATTTCTTCGAATGTATTTTTGCCATTTTGATCAAGAGAAATGATTGTAAATCCATTCTCTTTGGCTTTTGTGGCAAAAGAGTTGGCATTATGGTCATTGGCTATCAGGAGGTGTTCAGTGGCTCCGGAGGACACCTTTACTACCGAAGGATAAACTTCAGGGGTTCCTCTCATAGAAAGAAGGACTGATTTGAAACCAAATACTTCAGCACTTCTTAGAATTGCTCCGAGGTTTTGTGGGTCTTCGATGTTATCAAGGAGAAGCAGTCTCTTATTCCCAAGTAAAGAATCGAAAGAGACATAGGGATAATTTGAAACTTTTAATACCACTCCCTGATGATATTTATTGCCTGTCATGTCTATAAGGCGACCTCTTTCAAGATGGCTGACCGGGATTCCCCTTGCTTCAAGTAGAGAACATATTTTTTTAAGTTTTGGTTTTGAACCATCACATATAAAACCTTCATGAATTTTTCTTTTGCCGGTCATTATTACTTCAAAGGCTGGATTAATTCCGTAAATGAATTCCATTTTTTATCCTAATTTAAAAGTTCAATCTTTTTAATAAACGCATTTGCAGGACCGGTGCTGGATGTTTCTACTTCCAATGCAATGCCTGCTATAAAAGGTAAGGTTTTTTCTGCAGGGAAAGCAGATTTAAAACCATCTGCAATGTTATATTCAGTTACTACAGTTGCGCCAATTTGAGGCTTGCCTATACATATAAAACGGCCTCCATCAGTGAAATGCCGTCCCATATAGATTTTGCCGATAGTGTCGTTCTGTCCTAAGTACAGTCCAAGAAAATAAGGGCAGTTTGGAATAAAGAAGCTTCCGCTGTCTTTGTCTTTGTCTCCGAAATAAACATAAATCATCAGAGCCTCATTCCTGACAGCGTTTTCATAACTTCCTCCATCCGGGAATTTATTTACGCCCCATGTAATTCTTATTTTCTTTGCCCCATCTATGTGCATTGACGGGTTGAGTATAAAGGCAAATATTTTTCCTTTAGTATCAAAATTTAAAGAATTATCAGCAAAAGAAAGAGATAGTTTGTTCTGGTCTTTGGCGGCTGATTCAATCTTGGTAAAACCTTTATCTTTAAGCCATGCTCTCGGATCGGAGGCATTTACATTTGTGAAATCTAATGTGTACAATACTTTGCTGTCAGAATATATGAGCGAGCAGTTTATTAAAAAAAGAGATATTCCGAGGAGTTTTATAAGGTTTAAGTTCATTTTTGAGCCTTTACCATTAATAATTTATTAGATGTTAGACTGAGGTTTTAGACAAAGATAAAAACTAAAACCTTAATTTTATAATTAAATCATATTTTTATGGAATATCTAGTTTCAAGACTTTCACACAATGATTAAATAAAAAAGCAGTGCAAACCTAAGTTCACACTGCTTTATCGTAGTCGAAACTAAAAACTAGCCTCTACGGGAAGAGAAACCACCGTCTCTGCCGCCTTCTCTACGAGGAGAGAAGCCGCCTTCTCTGCGAGGTGAAGAACCGCCTTCTCTACGAGGAGAAAAACCGCCTTCTCTACCACCGCTACTGCGAGGTCTGTCTTCTTTTGGCTTAGCAAGATTGACAACAATCTTTCTGCCGTCTGTTTCTGTTGCATCTAATTCTTTGATTGCTTTTTGAGCATCTTCAGCGTTAGCCATATCAACAAAGCCAAAGCCTTTTGATCTTCCACTGAGCGAATCTGTTATTACTTTGGCTGATAATACTGTTCCGAATGCTGTGAACATCTTGTTCAATACATCCCCATCTACTGAGTAAGGAAGGTTCCCTACATAAAGCGTACTCGGCATAATTTCTCCTGAGTAATTAATCGTTCTCCAACTTCGATACCGCATCTTGCTGTAAATGAACTTAGTTGGATTTAACAGCTAAAAAATACAGGTAAAGGCAAGAATAACAAGAGAAGCAGGGCAAATAGGGGGAAAATATTTCCCGGGACTTAAAATTATTAACCTGCATTTATTGTTTTTTTCGGGCGTAAAACTGGGATGAGGTTAAAAGATTTGGTTCAGAAGGAATTCATGGTAGTTTATGCGAATACCTGTTTTTGAATTTAATCCAGAACGGCATTTGATTGAGTGCCAGTAGAAATATAATAATCATAGTAGTAACCACCGCTGCAGAGTATTGGCTGAATGCCACACTGAGTCCGATAGCTGCCGCAACCCAGATGGTTGCAGCGGTCGCAAGCCCGTGAGTGGTGTCCCCGGATTTGAATATCACGCCGCCACCGATAAAGCCTATACCTGAAACTATCTGGCCAGCTATTCTAGAAGGGTCCACCCCACTGGCGTAGAAAGAAGGTCCTTCCACATGCGTAGAAAGAACTCCGAAAAGACAAGCTCCAATACAGATGGCCGCGTAAGTTCTCAAACCTGCCGGACTGTTATGAACGGTCCTTTCTATGCCGATCATCAAGCCAAGCAAAGATGCCAGAAGAATTTTCCCTATTACAGCCCAATCCATAAGATTATCCTTTTTTTTATTCTTTTATTTGAAGTTCAAGTTTAGTTTTGATTTCTTTTAATGTTGCTTTAATCTCCTTCAACTCTTCGCGGAGCTCTTCTATATCTACGCTTTCTTTTTTTTGAGTTGGGCCTATAATCCATGACGCAATAAAGCCTGAAAAGGTTCCGAAAATTCCTACTCCGGCAATCATTAGTACTATTGCGACCATTCTTCCCTCAAGAGATACTGGATAGACATCTCCATACCCAACAGTAGTAAGCGTGGAGATTGACCACCAGATCGCATCGAAGGGTGTTTTTATCGGGCCGTTTGTCTTTGATTCAAAATTTAAAACGAGGATAGATGAGGTAATTACTAATGTGAATGCAATCAGAACAACGCTAAGGAAGACGCTTTGAATCTTTCTTCCAAGAATGGCTTTACCGATGATTCTGGTAGATCTGAGGATTCTCAGGAATCTTAATATTCTTATAACCCTTGCAATTCTCCACCACCTGAAAGCTTGAATAGCAGGGACGCTTGAGAGTAGATCTAACCATCCCCATGTAAAAAAGTATTTTGTTTTGCTTTGAGCTCTGAAAAACAATATCAGGAAATCCATGAAAAATATCACACAGACGAAGAAGTCGGTAATATCAAGAATCTGCAAAGTGTTGTTGTTGAGTCTAAGCATCGTCTCGATAGCCAATTGCAGAAGAGAATAGACGCTGACAACAAGAATAAAGATCTGATAAACAGGGCTCAAGCCTTCTTTATTCCAGCGCAGATGATTTTTCATTATCATTCAATAGCAAAACTTGCAGAGACTACGGCAGTCACCTTTTTATAAAGCGAGCTAGTGTCATTAACCCCATAATCAGAAATTTCAGTAGATGTTACCGGAGTTATCTGGAAGACTCCCATTTTGGACGAACGCATAAAGCCTATTTTATTGCCTGCTGCGGTGACCATACTCATGGCTCTCTGCCTAGCGTTTTCGCTTGCTTCAGAGAGCATTTCCACTTTTAAACTGTCAAGTTTAGTATAGGTATATTGCGGAGCGTAAGAAGCAAATTCTATACCTTGATTAATGAGTTCTGTGGAGTCTCGGGAAATTTCTGTGATTTTATCTACTTCGTCCGATCTGATATCAATATTTTCACTTAATAAATAACCTTGTATGGCGTTGGTGTCATTCCCCTTTTCATTTTTCTGATATAAAGTCGTCGTGTAAATCTGGGAAACGACAATTTGGTTTTCAGGAACGCCCTTTAAAATAAGATATTTTTTAACAACAGGCAGATCATTAGACAGTTTTGCGTATGCCCCAGCTAGATTTTCACTTCTGGCAGAGAATGAGCATGTCCAGCTGATAAAGTCGCTTTTTATATCTTTCTGCGCTGCGCCTGTTACTGTAACTTGTTCTTCTCTGAACTTCATTATTTTCATCAGACCGTGTGAAATTATAAAACTTGATGCAATGGTGGCGACTGCAATGCATATACCTAGTACTATTATCTGTGTATTTTTAAGTATGCGGATACCCATGAACATATTTCCTATTCAGGTTAATTATTTCTTATTGAATTTCGTTCAGAGCTTCAATAGCCTTTTCGTAATTGGGTTCTTCAGTTATCTCTGGAACCAGCTGAGTATATGCTACTTTGCCGCTGGAATCTACTACGATTATCGCTCTGGCAAAAAGTCCGGCAAGGGGACCGTCAACTATCTTAACACCATATTTTTCTCCAAAAGCGTTGTTGCGAAGTTCTGACAGAGTAACGACATTCTCTATGCCCTCAGCGCCACAGAAACGCCCCTGAGCAAAAGGGAGGTCGCGTGAAATACACAAAACTTTAGTATTTAAAAGTTTGGAAGCTTTATCATTGAATTTTCTTACTGATGTAGCGCAAACGCCAGTGTCAATACTAGGAAATACATTCATTACGATTTTATTTCCTGTGAAGTTGCCGATATTCACATCGGACAAATCATTTTTAGTCAGAATGAAATCTGGAGCTTTGCTTCCTACTGATGGAAGTTCACCAATAGTGTTAACTGTATTGCCTTTAAGGTGAGTCGTAGCCATAAATAAAGTCCTCTTTTGATATTATTTAGTATATTTGTGAGCGTCTTATTAATAATTTTAGGGCAGCGGGAAGAGAATTTAAGATTACATTGCGATTTATTAAGAAATATTAATATTTCAAACAAGACCTTTATTATGGTTGTTTGTGTAAATACCTGCTTTTGAATTTAATCCAGAAAGGCATCTGATTGAGCGCCAGTAGGAATATAGTGATAAAAGTAGTAACTACGGCTGCAGAGTATTGGCTGAATGCCACACCAAGTCCGATAGCTGCCGCAACCCAGATGGTTGCAGCGGTCGTAAGTCCATGCGTTGTGTCACCAGATTTGAATATTACGCCGGCGCCGATAAAACCTATACCTGAAACTATTTGGGCTGCTATTCGTGAAGGGTCAACTCCACTGGTGTAGAAAGAAGTACCTACCACATGAGTAGAAAGAACCCCGAAAAGACAGGCTCCAATGCAGATGGCAGCATAAGTTCTCAAGCCTGCCGGACTATTATGAACCGTTCTTTCAATACCGATCATCGATCCCAGAAAAAATGCTAGAAAAATTTTACCTATTACAACCCAATCCATAAAAATACCTCCCGCCTAATTAGACATCAAACCCCAACACTTAAATCTAACACCTTTAGGGTGTAAAGGCCGAACTTCCAGCTGTTGAATCAGTCAGAAATTTCTTGTTTATATAAGCCTGAGGATCTTTCTTAAATGCCTCCATCGAAGGAAGGTCGCTGAAGTAGAATACCTCTCCCATATACTCGAGGGCCGGAGTGTGAGGCCCGACAAGGATAGGTATGCCAGTTGTGGCGCAAATCGTTTTTACGCCGTACGATGTTTTCAGAGGAGAAATGATCTTTGGCACCTTGTTTGCTCCGAATTTAGCTACGAACATCTGCGGGTCTCCCATGAAGGCTTGTCTGGATTCGGTATGGGCGAAATAATATATTCGATTCATATACTCAAGAGTCGGAGTGTATTGAGTAATAACGATTGGGTCAGCGTTGTACGAGCAGCTAGTTCTGAGTCCATAGTCGCTGATGAGCGGAGGAATAATTTTTGGAGTCTCATCATAAGGGAATCTTATTAGATAGAAGTCAGGGTTGTCTCTGAATTTATCCATCTCTGATTGATTCTGAAAGTAGAAAAGCCTGCCATTGTACTTTATGACAGGAGTCGAAGAGTCAATAATCATTGGGTCGCCAGTGGATGCAGATTCTACGCTTAACCCGTAGTTATCCTGAGGAGGAGGAACCAACTGGCTAGAAACGCAGGAAGTTAGAGCAGCTACTGATGCCATTGTAAAAATATATAAAAGTTTTTTCATTTTCGAAACACTCCTTAATTTATCAAATCTCGTATGAATTATATTTTGTATTATATGAAATTTTGCCCAAAAAACCACTTTTCAGCGAAATGGGGGCAGAAATTCTATATCTTCATAGGTAAAATACAAACTTAACAAATTTTGTTTTATGACGATTTCCAAAACGGTTTAAACTTTCTTGTAATTGAATTATAAAATGGACGAAAAATTATGACTAAGCCTCAAATATCAGAACATTTTAAGACAAGAGAGCCATCTTCAATAAGATTAGCTCAAATTGAGTTTATGAAACGAAAAGATAAAGTTGAGGCTGTAAATACGGCCATTGGTAATGTTACTTTGCCAATGCACCCAGCTATGATAAAAAGAATGCATAACCTCTGTTCCTGCAAAGACTCCCATTTTAGAAGCGGCGTGGTGGGTTATACGGCATCTGCCGGGACTGACGAAATAATATGCGCATTTAAGAACATTATTGCTTCCTCTGGTTTTAGAAGCGATAACCTTCTTGTAATGGCTACAGACGGAGGTAGTCAGGCAATGGAAATAGCTGTAGTTGGAGTCTGCGGAAATGCCGGGACTGACGAAAAGCCACTTTTGCTGATTGACGCAGCCTACACAAACTATATTGCTTTTGCAGATAGGCTTGGACGAAAAACAGTTTCTGTGAAGAGAAAACTTCAGGATACCGGCAAATTTACTCTCCCTGATTTCTCTGAAATTGAAAAGGTGATACAGCATCAAAAACCCGGCGCCTTAGTAGTTATACCCTATGATAATCCTACTGGTCATTTTTGCGATATGAAGACTATGATCGAACTTGCTAAACTGTGCGTGAAGTACAATATGTGGATGATAAGCGATGAGGCTTACAGAGAACTTCTCTATCTGGATGAATCCAAGTCCAGCATCTGGGCGCTTTCAGATTCTGTTGTCCTTGGAATAGAGGGAAGAAGAATAAGCATTGAATCAGCTTCAAAGGTTTGGAATGCATGCGGTTTGAGAATTGGCGCTCTTATTACGGATAACACCGAATTCTATGATAAGGCTCTTGCTGAATACACTGCTAATTTATGCGCTAATGCTATCGGACAGTACATATTTGGCGCTCTTGCTCATGAAAGCCACGAAGACTTATGCAAATGGTACCAACAACAAAGAGATTATTACAAACCTCTTATACTCGAAGTTAGAAATGCTTTACTTAATTTACTTCCCGGAATAGTAGTTTCATCGCCTGATGCGGCTCTCTATTCTGTAGTTGATGTCAGAAACATTGCTAAGGCTGGATTTAATTCTACTGATTTTGCTCTGTATTGCGCTAGGAAAGGACGAGTTGAAATTAAAGATAAGTGCTATACGCTTCTATTGGCTCCTATGTCTGGTTTCTACGCTGTTACAAAGGGTGAATTCAATCCAGGAGTTACTCAGCTTAGAATAGCCTATGTCCCAAGGCCTGAAAAGATTATGCTTATTCCTTATCTCTTTGAAAAGCTCTTCAATGAGTACGAGAAACAAAGAAACTAGAAAAAACAAACCTTCCTGGTTCAGCTTACTTTCTTCGAATGACAGATCAAAAAATCAGGAGCTATAATCGTTATCTATCAAAAGATGAGTAGTTTCGCTTTGCTTAATCATTTCAGCCGGAAGTTTTCTTTTCTTATCATTTGAGTCATTAGAAACTAACTGCTTGATAAGCTTTAGCTTTTCTTTTCCCGGGACAAGCAGAAGAACATTAGCCGCGGCGTTAATTAATGGAATAGTGAAAGTAATCCTATCTCTTGAAGGAGCGTAGAAAGGAGCTGTAACAGCGACTACGAGTTTTTTCTGTTCATCGAGTTGTGGAATTCCAGGGAAAAGCGATGCTATGTGACCGTCCCCGCCCATGCCAAGCAGAATTACATCAAAAGAAGGAATAGCTTTGTAGTCAGTATGACTTTTTTCCCAGAAAAAATTCTTAATCTGTTTTTCATATTTTTCAGCAGATTCATCGGGTGAACCTGTGATAGGCACGCTGAAAATATTTGCTTCGCGAATAGGGCATTTTGAGAGCAGGAGGTCATAAGCCGATTTGAAATTGCTGTTACCATCCGTGTGCGGAACGAATCTTTCATCACTCCAGAAGACATAAGTTCTAGTCCAGTTCATCTTAGACGCATATTCTGTGGCCAGAAGAAGATAGAGCATGGCAGGGGATGAGCCACCGCTCATGCAAATTGTAAAGAACCCTTTCTTCGAGATACAATCATCAGCAGTTTTGCATATATAATCAGCAGCCCAATGACTTAATTCACTTATAGTGTCGAACTTAGATACTTTCATTAGATAAAAACTCCATATATTTATTGTAGAATATTACAACTGAATTTTAGTGAATTGTCTTAAAATCTCTACTCGTTAATCCACTTTCTGCCATCTTTTTCAATAAATTTATCAGCGGCTTTTGGTCCCCAGCTACCGGAAACATATTGCTGAATTAGCTCTCTTTTTTCATCAGGAGAGTAACCTTCTATTTTTTTCAGAACTGGAGTGAGCAGTTTCCATGATAGTTCTACATTGTCTTTTCTCCAAAATAGGGACTGGTCTCCCATCAGGCAGTCCAGAATAAGAGAATTGTAGTCGGAAGTCAGCTCGCTTCCGAATTCTCTTTTATAATTGAAATCCATATTAAGAGTGCCGATGCACATTTTATGCTCAGGAAGTTTGGCCTGGAATTTTATAGATACTCCCTGTTCAGGATATATGTTAAATGAAATTGTATTAGACAGCCTGTCTGAAACGCCCAAAGCCTTGAAAATGGATGTCGGAGTTTTTTTGAATACTATTGAAATTTTACTTAACTTGTTTTTTAACCTTTTTCCGCATCTGAGGTAGAATGGAACGCCCTGCCATCTCCAGTTATCAATATAAATTTTTGTAGCAAAAAATGTCTCAGTATATGAATCATGTGGAACATTCTCTTCGTTTCTATAGCTTTTGACCTGTTCTCCATTTATAGAGCCAGTGTCGTATTGTCCAAGTATGAAGCTTTCAGAAAGGTCGCTAATATTGAAGGGCGTAATGCTATTATAGAGTTTTTTTCTCTCATCTCTGATGTTCTCCTCATGCATATTTACCGGAGGTTCCATGGTAACACAGCCTAGTAGCTGCATAAGGTGATTTTGCAGCATATCTCTTATCTGGCCTGCTTGATCATAATATCCCGCTCTGCTGCCAATTCCGATATCTTCAGCTACCGTAATTTGGACATGGTCTATGCAGTTTCTGTTCCAGACAGGTTCAAATATAGAGTTTCCATACCTGAATACGAAAATGTTCTGAACCGTATCTTTTCCGAGATAGTGGTCTATCCTGTAAATTTGTTTATCTGAAGCATATTCACTTAAAAAATTATTGAGCTCAACGGCCGTTTCGTAATCCCTTCCAAATGGTTTTTCAATTATAACTCTATGGAAAGGTTTATCATTTTGGCTTCTGATCAATAGACCACTTTCTCCAAGCATTTTAACAACAGTCGGATAAAGAGTCGCAGGAATAGCGAGATTATATATGGTATTTCCTTCAGTAGAGTATTGATCATGAAGTAAATCCATTTTTTCTTTTAGAGAGGAGTATGCTGCCAAGTCGCCATAATCCCCGGAATGATAATAGCATCTTTTTACAAAGTCATTAATTTTAGGAGAAGCGCCAAATTGTTTGTCCTTGGAAAGAATCTCAAGAACAGTTTTTTGAAACTCTTCATCTAACATTTTAGACCTGGCGGAGCCGACTAAGAAGAATTTGTCTGAAACACTACCGTTATTATAGAGGCTGAATAGCGCAGGTATCAATTTTTTTTTAGTCAGGTCGCCTGACGCCCCGAATATCACAATAGAGCAGGGGCCTGATTTAATTATCTGGCAGATGCCTTCAGATATAATTGTTTGGCTTTGCATATTACCTCACTAAGAGTTAGAAGAAATTTAATTTCACATATTCTTTTGATTGAATTATATGCTGAATGTTAAGTAATTGAAAACTTAAACTATAATCAAAATTAATGATTAATTAAAAACAGGAGACAAATAATGAAAAACATGGCAGATTTCGGGATGATAGGACTTGCTGTAATGGGCAGTAATCTCGCTAAAAATATAGAAAGTAGAGGCTACACGGTAGCTGTTTACAACAGAGAAATTGATATGCTTGATAAATTTATAGAGAGCAACAAGGAAAAGAACTTTATTTCGGCTTCGACTTATGAAGAGTTATGCAGAAATCTAGCAAGACCAAGAAAAATAATGATGATGATAAGGGCCGGGGCACCGGTGGACAGCGTCATTGATGGACTTCTTCCTCATCTTGAAAAAGGCGACATTATTATTGACGGCGGAAACTCATATTTCGCTGATACTGACAGAAGGACAAAATCTCTCAGAGAGAAAGGAATTTATTTTATAGGTTCGGGGGTTTCCGGCGGAGAAGAGGGCGCTTTAAAAGGACCTTCGCTCATGCCTGGAGGAGCCCCGGAAGCATGGCCGTATGTGAAGGAGATATTTCAGGCTATAGCCGCCAAAGCTCAGGACGGAGCGCCGTGCTGTGACTGGATCGGAGAAAATGGAGCAGGGCACTTTGTGAAAATGGTTCACAACGGCATTGAATACGGCGATATGCAGATGATAAGTGAAGCATATTTTCTAATGAAGAAAATCTTGAAGCTGTCCAATGATGAATTACGCTCGGTATTTACCCAATGGAACAAAGGCGAACTTAACAGTTATCTTATTGAGATAACCGCTGATATTCTGAAGGAAAAAGATAAAGATGGAAAATATATACTAGATACGATTCTTGATGCAGCCGGACAAAAGGGCACGGGTAAATGGACTAGTGAAATAGGTCTCGACCTCGGAATCGCCGTTCCCACTATTGCTGAAGCTGTTTTTGCAAGATGTCTTTCTGCAATCAAGGAAGAGAGGGTTGCTGCATCTAAAATACTTAAAAGCGCTGAGAAAGCATTTTCAGGCGATAAGAAAGAGTTTATTGATGCTGTCAGCAAAGCTCTTTATGCTTCGAAAATTTGTTCATACGCCCAGGGGTTTCAGCTTATTCGTGGCGCCGCTCAGGAATATAAGTGGAATCTGAATTATGGCAAAATTGCCCTGGCTTGGAGAGGCGGATGCATAATAAGGGCTAAATTCCTTCAAAATATAGCTTCGGCTTTCGATTCAAACCCCAATATCGACAATCTGCTAATAGCTCCTTTTTTTACAAAAGTCGCTCAAGATTGTGAAATTTCATGGAGGAAGGTGGTATGCAACGCCTTTGAATTCGGAGTACCTGTTCCTACTTTTGCATCAGCTCTTTGTTATTACGATTCCTACAGATCAGCAGATTTGCCGGCTAATTTGATACAGGCGCAAAGAGATTATTTTGGCGCCCATACTTATGAAAGAATTGATGGTAAAAGAGGAGAGTTCTTCCACACAGACTGGTCTCATTTGGGCGGTAATGCCACTTCTTCTACTTATAATGTCTGATATGGGTATTTCTTGTTAAAATTTAAAACCTCCGATTTTGATCGGAGGTTTTAAATCAACATATAGAAATTATATTCCAGATGTTAGAACCTCGTCGATTTTTTCAAGCGCCCAGTCGATTTCATCCTTAGTGATAACAAGAGGAGGAGCAAAACGGATCACATGGTCATGAGTTTCTTTGCAGAGCAGCCCTTCATCCTTTAAAGCTTCACAGAACTTCCTTGCGCCGCCAGCTTCAGGATAGAGTTCGACTCCTATTAACATCCCTTTGCCTCTGATTTCCTTAATGTATGTGCTCTTTATTTTCTTGAGATTTTCCATGAAATACCAGCCTAGGCAGAGCGCATTGTCAATAAGGTTTTCTTCTTTAAGTACTCTCAGGGCAACTCTGGCTACAGCGCAGGCAAGAGGGTTTCCGCCGAATGTGCTGCCGTGGTCGCCTGGATGGAATACGCCGAGAACTTCTTTATTAGAGAGAACTGCCGAAACAGGATATACGCCGCCTGAAAGAGCTTTTCCTATGACAGTCACATCTGCCTGAACCCCGAAGTGTTCTTCAGCAAGCATTTTACCAGTTCTGCCAAGACCAGTTTGAATTTCGTCAGTGACAAACATTATGCCTTTTCTTGTACAAATTTCGCGAACTTTCTTGAGGTAATCTTCAGGAGGAACAATTATTCCGCCTTCGCCTTGAATAGGTTCAACCATGAAAGCAACTGTATTTGGAGTAATCGCATTTTCAAGAGCTTCGGCATCACCGAAAGGGATGAGTTTGAATCCAGGAGTATATGGACTGTAACCATCTCTGTATTGGGGTTCGCTGCTGAAACTTATTATCGTAACTGTTCTGCCGTGGAAGTTATTTGTGCAGACGATGATTTCGGCCTGACCTTCAGGAATTCCTTTGCATTTATAACCCCATTTTCTGACAGCTTTGATAACAGATTCTACAGCTTCAGCTCCGCTATTCATCGGAAGAACCATATTTGAGTCAGTAAGTTCGCAGAGTTCCTTATAGAAAAGTCCTAGCTGGTCGTTCCTGAAAGCGCGGGAAGTGAGAGTCATCCTTTGAGCCTGATCAATCATGGCCTGGATTATTTTCGGATGGCAATGCCCCTGATTTACAGCCGAATAAGCAGAGAGGCAGTCCAAATATCTTTTTCCTTCAATATCCCAAACCCAGACGCCCTGGCCTTTAGACAACACTACATTCAAAGGCTTGTAGTTTTTTGCGCCATATTTATTCTCTAATTCTATAAAATCCTGGGTGGTTTGAGGAACCATAGTGTTCATAAAATTTCTCCTGTTATCTTAAGTCAGAGAAGATGTATCACAGTATTTCTCAATAAATTTGTTTGTGAAGATATGGATGAAGAAGAAGAGCAAACAGGCAAATATCATAGCAATAAAAACTATGATTGGGCTAATTGTTTCTGTCAAAGCTCCGACTTCTCCGCCAATATAGGCCCCTATACACCATGATATAAGCATATTCAGAGCTATCATTGTCGCAGAAAAACCCTTCGGTGAAAACTTCGTAGCAGCAGAGAGCATGACAGGCAGAGTAAGAAGCTCGCTGAAGGCAAATATCGCGTAGAATACTATCAAATAAAGCATATTCCCTTTGAAGTGAGCATCGTGCGCAAGCTGGATAACAAACGGCATTAGAAAGAGACAGCCAAGTCCCATCAGAAGGTACGCTACTGCAAGTTTATAACTAAGAGTAAAAGCCTTGTTTTTGTCCTGGAGTACTTTATAGATTTTCGCAATTACAGGCGAAAATGCCACAATAAGAAGGCCGTAACTTGCATAATACCAAGCTGTCGGAACAGTCCATCCGAAAAGATTTCTATTTATATTGCCATCTGCCCAGAGATTCAGAAGCCCGTATGGGAGGACATAGAAAACATTCCAGACGATATTTGAAACGCAAAGACCGATATAGACCCAGAATCTCTTTGTCTCATCCAATGTCCATGGATCTTTGACTATTAGTTTCCCGTTTATGTGAGTCTTGGCTCTGTTGCCCACATTCTTGAGGCTGAGTCTAGAGGAAATAACAGTGTTTACCAGAGCAATTGTCATACCCACGGCAGATGAACCGAAAGCAAAAGAGTAGCCTACAGTTTCAGAGAGCAAACCCGATACAAGCGGTCCGAAAAAGCCGCCGATATTTATCGACGCATAAAATATAGCAAAACCGGCGTCTCTATTGGCATCTTCCTTGGCATCATAAAATTCGCCTACCATAGCAGAAATAGTTGGTTTGAGAAAACCTGTACCTATAGCTACAAGTATCAGCGCAGCAAAGAGGTAGTAAGTCCCGTGATGCATCATTGCCAGATAGCCGAGAAGTAGAAGAATATTACCCAGTATAAGTCCGTTCTTCCGGCCAAGGAATCTGTCAGACAGCCATCCGCCTATGATCGGAGTAGCATAGACAACGGCGCTGAAAATGCCTGTTAATCTCATGGCATCAGCATCAGTCCAGCCAAGTCCGCCCTTAGTCAGCGCGGCCGCAGCATAAAGGACCAGGATTCCCTGAGTCGCATAAAACCCAAACCTTTCGAAACACTCAATTGACGATAGAGATATAACACCTCTTGGATAGTTTTTCATGAAACCCATAAGATCCCTTTACCTTTTTTGATTTATGAAATTTGTCTTATAATATTTTTATAGAAATTTGCGTTCACCGAAATTATAGCGATACCCTTCTCCCAAAGAATGGACATGGAAGTTCTCTACAGCTATGGGTTCGCCCTTATGTATTTGGGAAATATTAGAATTCTTGAGATGTCCGCCATCCACGACTAGGACAAGACCTGACCCGAAAACTTCAAAAATGTCTTCTCCCTTAATAATAATTCCAGTATCATCGCTAAGTCCCACTCCAATGATTGATGGATTGGTGGCAACTACCTGGAAGAGTCTGCCGATTCTATTACGAGTGATGAAGTGCGTATCTATTACCATGTTGTTTACGAATCCAATTCCAGGACCCATTGAAATAGATCCTTTTACTAGTCCCCATGAACCGTCGCCATCATAAATCATTGTCTCTGAAAGAGCGGCGGCCCCTGCGCTGGTTCCTGCTATTACTGCGCCGTTAAGAAAGCGTTTGTGAACAGTTTCAAGGAAAAATGAGCCACCAAGGATGCTGCTTAGGCGAAGTTGGTCTCCGCCTGTAAAGAATATTAGGTCGGCTTCATTTATCCTTTCTTCGAGGCTTCTGTCAGAGGCTTCAGAGCGATTCGATATGTTGATATGCCCAAAGCTGTCTACTCCTATTCTTTGAAAAAGCCTTTCATAAGTATCAGCTAACAACCGGGGATTTTCGCTGGCAGTAGTAATTACTTCTACCCTTGTATCTCTTCCCCTGGCTTCACTTACAACCCGTTTGAGAACTTTGAGTTCGTCAAGCTTATCTTCATTGCCACCTATGGCAATAAGTGTTCCTTTCCCTTTTATAGTCTTATCCATTTGAGATAAACCCTTCTTTGCGCTTGTTCAATAACTGTTCGATGAGTTCTTCGACTCCTTTATCCACTTGTATCACAATCAGGTCGCCATTCTGAACCATATCAAGAGCGTAGTTTATAGCCGCATGGTATTCTTCAACGACCTTGATGTTTTCTTCTTTGAACCCTGCTTGAATCATTCCTTCTTTAACTACCTGTGGAGTGACGCCGGTCTTTCTTCCTCTCGGATCAGGGTCTGTTATTACGATGAAATCATAGGTTTTAGCCAGTACAGCGCCAAGCTCGTGAAGCGTGCTGTCCTGACGACTGCCTGTTCCGTGAATTACTCCAATCTTACGCCCGATAGCAATCTTATTAAGCATTACTGACAAAGCTTCGATGGCAGGCTTATTATGACCATAGTCAAGAATTACTTTGAATGTCCCGAAGTCGAGCATATTCATTCTGCCCGGATTTTGCTGGACGGACGGATGGAATGTGGTAATACCGCTCTTGATGATCTGCTTTTTGAGTTTCAGGCCATAGAGAGCGGCTACAGCAGCAAGGGTATTTGCCACATTGAAGTCGGCGGTTCCGCCAAAGGTAATCGGAACTTCCTGGACAGAAGCAATCTGAGTGTCAATATTACTGTTTCTTACGATAATCTGGTTATTCGAAACAGTAACGACTGTTTTGCCGGCGGCGACATGCTCTATGAGATGAGGATTCTTTTCATTTAGAGAGAACAATATCACATTGCCTTTTGCTCTTTCTTTATATTTTACTACAAGTTCATCATCGGCATTAAGAACGGCTGTTCCATCAGGTTTAACTACTTCGACTACAATTGCTTTTACAAAAGCCAGATCCTCGACGCTTTCGACAAGGTCATTGCCTATATGGTCTGCATTTACATTAAGAAGCACTCCGACATCGCAATTAGCGTAAGCCAAACCGCGTCTGATGATTGCGCCTCTGGCTGTCTCAAGAACAGCATGATCAATAGTCGGTTCTCTGAGTACAAGTTCATGGCCTGAAGGACCGCTGTAATCACCGCTCACAATTGGCATTCCATCTATCTCCACTCCTGTCGTAGTAGCAAGGCCAACTTTATTGCCGGCATATTTAAGAGTATGAGTGATGAGTTTGCATGTAGTAGTCTTGCCATTGGTTCCAGTCACAGCGATGATGGGCATGGTGTAGTTTGTATCAGGGTTGAAGAGCATATCTATTATTGGTTTAGCCACATTTCTTGGCTTGCCGAAACTTGGCTGCAGATGCATTCTTAATCCG
The DNA here is from genome assembly GCA_037127655.1 of Lentisphaerota bacterium. Taxonomy (GTDB): domain Bacteria; phylum Verrucomicrobiota; class Lentisphaeria; order Victivallales; family GWF2-38-69; genus GWF2-38-69. The sequence continues at coordinate 18,619 of JBAXXY010000007.1, read as the reverse complement.
GGAGCGGCATTAACTTCCACTATCCCGCATCTCTGAGAAGCAATAGGTTGGGTAATATCAGGAGCCAGGAAGTCTATGCCAATAACATCCATTCCTATGAGCTTTGCTGTTCTTTCAGCCATAAAGCGAATTTCGGGATGAGTTTCGTCTGTCACATCAGTAGCCGTTCCTCCCTGGCTGAGATTAGCAGTAGTCTTGAGATAAACTTTTCTTCCTTCTTCAAGAACAGTATCAAGGGTAAGACTAAATGCGTTTAGAAGCCTTTGAACCATGTCATCGACTTTTATCCTTGTAAGGACATTCTCGTGTCCGAAACCTCTGCGTGGATCGCTGTTTATGGTATTAATAAGTTCCTGGATTGTTGATTTGCCGTCTCCAATAACATAAGGAGGCTGACGATGTGCAACAGCTGTAAATTCACCATTGATAACAAGTATTCTGTAATCGTTGCCTTCTATATATTGTTCAATGACGACTTTTTCATGTATTACCTTTGCCGAGTTATAGGCGCTCTCTAGAGCTTTATCATCTTTAATATTAACTGAAATTCCTCTTCCGTGATTGCCAATTTCTGGCTTAACCACTACCGGGTATCCGATGTCTAGAGCTAACTCTTTGGCTTCTTCAAAAGTCATTGCTATTTTGCCATAAGGCACAGGGATGCAGGCCTTATGCAGTATATCCTTGGTTCTGACTTTCTCATCGGCTATTTCTACAGCAAGAGCGGATGTGTCAGATGTCATGCTTGCCTGGATTTTCTTCTGGTATTTTCCGTAACCGAGCTGGACAAAACTTTCTGTATTTAACCTTATATGTGGAATTCCGCGAGCTGTTGCTTCATCAACTAATGTTCCGGTCGTAGGACCAAGTTTTTCAGCTTCCCTGAGTTCTTTCAGATCCTGTATGGCTTCTTCTACATCGAAATCAGTCCCGTCTATGGCGGCTTCGATTAGGTCAAGCGCGCATTTCGCGGCCTCCATGCCCACAGATTCTACGGTATAATGAAAGACTACGACATAAACTCCGAGTTGTTTAGTCTCACGGGCTTTCCCGAATTTAATATCAATCCCGGCCATGTTTTGAAGTTCAATAGATACATGCTCTGCTATATGAGCCATGTAAGTGCCTTCTTTAAGCCTCTTTATGAATCCACCCTTTTTACCTACAGAGCATCTGTGCTCATATAGGCCAGGTAGAAATGCCACCAGGCGATCAGCAAAACCGGGAATCAGATTTGACGGCTTCGTTTCAAATTCGCCAATATCCAAAAGCATAAAAATGGTCTTGGATTTGCTATAGCGGTTGGGTCCTCTCAAGGCTCTTAATTCAATTATGTTTAAATGACTCATGCTTACTTCCTGTCTGATTAGAGTGCAGATGTTCGTATATATACCATAAACGGTCTCATTAACTGAGACCGCAGGTATGGTTAATTATGGAATTTGATATTGTTCTATATAGTCGTTCCTGTTGGCATCAGATTTTCTTTTCTTTTGCGGAGGATCTGATCAACAAGTTCCTGAACACCTTCGTCCACCTGGATTACAATGAGATCATCTCTCTTGACAATATCCAGAGCATGGTCAATGGCCGCATGAAAGTCATCTATCATCTTGATGTTTTCTTCCTTGTATCCGGCGTCCAGCATGCCCTTCTTAACTACAAGCGCAGTGGCTCCTTTAGCTCTTCCTCTCGGATCTGGATCTGCGACGATTACATAGTCATAAGTCTTAGCAATCACAGCGCCGAGCTCAAGAAGCGCGGCGTCCTGGCGACTTCCTGTTCCGAAAGCAACGCCTATTTTGCGTCCGAGAGCGATCTTATTAAGCATCAGACCCAAAGCTTCGATAGCTGGTTTGTTGTGACCGTAGTCAAGAATTACCTTAAAAGTTCCGAAGTCGAGCATATTCATTCTGCCAGGGTTCTGCTGTACAGATGGGAAGAATGTAGTTATACCCATTTTGATTATGTGTTTAGCCATTTTTAAACCGTAAAGTGCGGCTACGGCGGCAAGAGTGTTTGATATATTGAAGTCAGCGGCTCCTCCAAAAGTAATAGGCACTTCATGCACAGATGCGATCAGAGTATCAATATTGCCGTCGCCGTTTCTTATGACGATTCTCTTATTAGAGACTGTGACAGCTGTTTTCCCTTCTGCCAGGTGGGTTAGAATATGGGGATTATTTTCATTGAGAGAGAAAAGAATGACATTCCCTGTAGCTCTCTTTTTGAATGTCATAACAAGTTCGTCATCAGCATTGAGGACGGCAGCTCCATTAGGTTTTACCACTTCAACAACGATAGCCTTTACGAAAGCGAGCTCTTCTACAGTGTCCACAAGGTCGTTGCCGATATGGTCTTCTGCCACATTAAGAAATACTCCTACATCGCATTTGTCATAAGCAAGACCTCTTCTTACTATGGCTCCTCTGGCTGTCTCAAGAACAGCATGGTCTATGGTCGGTTCTCTCAAAACCATTTCATGTCCCGACGGGCCGCTGTAGTCACCTGAGGCTATTGATATCCCGTCTATTTCCACGCCTGTAGTTGTGGCAAGACCAACCTTATTTCCAGCGTATTTGAGTGTGTGTGTAATAAGTTTGCATGTAGTTGTTTTACCGTTTGTACCTGTGACTGCTATAATAGGCATAGAGTATTTTGTTCCTTCAGGGAACATCATATCAATAATAGGTTTTGCGACATTTCTGGGTTTGCCGAAACTTGGCTTAAGATGCATTCTAAGCCCTGGAGCGGCATTAACTTCTACTATTCCGCATCTCTGTGAAGCTATAGACTTGGAAATGTCCGGACAGAGAAAATCTATGCCTATTACATCCATTCCAATGATTTTGGCTGTTCTTTCTGCCATGAAACGGATTTCAGGATGAACTTCATCAGTCACATCAGTAGCTGTTCCGCCCTGACTGAGGTTTGCGGTAGTTTTGAGGTAAACTTTTCTACCTTCTGCAAGAACTGTGTCGAGATCAAGATCGAATGAGCTAAGAAGTCTTTCAGTCATGTCATCTATTTTTATTCGTGTCAGGACATTTTCGTGACCGAAGCCTCTGCGCGGATCGCTGTTTATTACATTAACAAGCTCCTGAATTGTAGATTTGCCGTCTCCGATGACAAACGGAGGCTGACGATGAGCTACAGCAATAAATTCTCCGCTAATTACGAGCATCCTATAGTCGTTTCCTTCCACATACTGCTCAACTACGATATTAGGGCAGATTTTTTTAGCAGCGTCATAAGCTGCTTCTAGTGCTTCGTCAGTCGTGATATTTACAGTTATGCCACGGCCGTGGTTGCCTATTTCAGGTTTGACAACAACTGGATATCCAAGGCCTTCAGCAGCATCAAGGGCATCATTATAAGTAGAGACCTTTTTGCCGTCAGGAACAGGTATGCAGGCATCTTTGAGCATGTCCTTGGTTCTTGCCTTCTCATCAGCTATCTCTACAGCCAGAGCCGATGTGTCTGAGGTCATGCTTGCCTGTATTTTTTTCTGGTATTTTCCATAACCAAGCTGAACCAGGCTCTGATCATTCAATCTGATATGAGGTATGCCTCTAGCTGTGGCTTCATCAACCAATGTCCCGGTGGTTGGACCTAGTTTCCCATCTTCTCTGAGCTCTTTCAGATGCTGTATGGCATCTTCCACATTGAAGTCGGTTCCGTCTATGGCTGCTTCGACAAGCTCTACAGCATATTTTGCGGCTTGAATGCCTACGGATTCTACAGTGTAGTGGAAAACGACGGTATAAACGCCAACTTGTTTAGTTTCGCGGGCTTTACCATATTTAATATCAAGTCCGGCAAGATTCTGAAGTTCTATAGACACATGCTCTGAAATATGCGCCATGTAAGTGCCTTCTTTAAGCCTCATGACGAAGCCACCTTTTTCGCCTATTGAACATCTGTGCTCAGATAAACTCGGAAGAAACCCCACCAGGCGATCAACGAATCCAGGAACTACATTTGACGGTTTTGTTTCAAACTCGCCGATATCCAGAAGCATAAAAATTGTTTTGGATTTGCTGTAGCGGTTTGGCCCCCTTAATGCTCTGATTTCAATAATCTTTAGATGTTCCATTTTTCCCTCTTTGATAGTTATGTAATAATTTCTTCTTATAAACTAAAACTTAATAATTTAGATTTTCTGTGCTTTGTTCATCTTGCTGTGGCTCATGCTGTAGCCAAAGTATATGATTAAACCAATTCCTGACCATATAAAGAATCTGACAAGTGTAACCCATGTCAATTGAAGTGTAAAGTAAGCGCACATTAGAATCGCAAGTGTTGACACTACCCATACACAAGGACATTTAAATCTTCTTGGCAGATCAGGCTCAATCACTCGCAGAACCAGTACGCCGATCGAAGTGGTCACAAATGCAAAATAGGTGCCGATATTGGAGAGTTCGGCTATTTCATCTATAGGAAATAGAGCAGCTCCCAGAGCTATGAATATTCCTGTAATCCATGTGACTATGTAAGGCGTACTGAACCTCTTTCCTACTTTGCATAAACTCTTGGGTATGAGTCCGTCTCTTGACATTGCAAAGAAGATACGAGTTTGTCCGTAGAGTACAGTTAAGAGTACTGAAGTTAGTCCGAAGAGCGCTCCTACTGCTACAATTGCGGCTCCAAAGCGGTATCCGATAAACTGCAGAGCAAGCGCTACTGGTTCGGCTGTATCAAGTTTCGTGTATGGCATTATGCCTGTTAGAAGGCCTGCTACAATCATATAAAGAAGGGTGCATACGACAAGGGATACTATAATCCCAAGCGGCAAGTCTCTCTGGGGATTCTTGCTCTCTTCCGAAGTGGTTGAAACCGCATCAAATCCCAGATAGGCAAAAAATACTATACTTGCGGCAGTGATAGTTCCGTGCCAACCTAATCCCTTATGGAAAAAAGGCTTCCAGTTATCCATATCAAAAAAAGGAACTGCCAGTACAATAAATAAAACAACTGCGGCGATTTTAATTACTACGAAAACATTGTTCGCTCTTGCGCTTTCCTTGACACCAAAAACAAGCATGATTGTAATAACGATTACTATTCCGCCTGCAAGCAGATCCAGACCGCCACCAGATACTCCTCCAAGTTTTTCCGGGCCGTAAGTTAAAAATTTTGGAAGCATTTCGGTTCTAAAAATATTCGTCCACAAACCATGCACATAAGCTGACCAGCCGGATGCTACGGCGGCAAGGCTTACTGCGTATTCAAGGATCAGATTCCATCCAACCAGGAAAGCAAGAAATTCTCCTATCGTGGCATAAGAGTATGTATATGAACTGCCTGACACGGGAACCATTGATGCAAGTTCTGCGTATGCTAAAGCTGCAAAGGTAGCTGCTAAGCCTGCAATACCGAAGGAAACTATGATTGAGGGTCCAGCGTGTGCGGCGGCTTCTATGCCTGTCAGAACGAATATACCTGTCCCGAGAGTCGCTCCTATGCCTATAAATGTCAGATCTAAAGGTCCGAGCTGTTTTTTAAGTCCCCCAGGTCCTTTGGTACTCTCTATTAAGTCTGATATTTTCTTCCTCCTGAAGAGCTTTGCGAACATAATCAAAATCCTTTATATTTATTAAAAATTAGCAAAAAGTCGTGCAATCAATAGAATTATGACAGTTATGTAATTTCAAAGATTATTGAGTTACATAATTGTAATGGGTTCATGGCTTCCCAGATACATTTTAACTTATTGAGTTGGGATAAAGCAATATCCGTGCCAAGTATTCTTTTAGAAAAAACTTATGAAAATGTGGTATTTTGCCAAAGTTTGTTAGAAAGCTGACAAAATACCTTTTGAACGATTAGTTTTCGTTGTTGGGAGTCTGAGGAGACAGTGACCATCCTCTGTTTGCTAAATCAGATCTGGTTTTCACTTAGATACATATCATATTCTGAATAATTTCGTCCCATGATATTGGCAACGAGTTGTAAACAGAGTTTGCCGGTCTGGTAATTTATGTCTTTGTCAGGTTCGCCTTCTACCAGATCCATGGATTGAACAAGTCCGCTAGCTCCAAGCCTTCTTGCAACGAGGTTTATTTCTCTAAAGGTCAAACCGCCTTGAGTCGGCTCTGTAGCGCCTGGGGCGTACATTTTATCAACCACATCAATATCCAGACTCACATGGATGGAGTCGGCGTTCCTTGTTATGATTTTCATTGCAAGCTTATATGCTTCAAAAATTCCCATCTCATCTATTTCATCAATAGTGATGATGTTAACTCCCCATTCTCTGATATTTTTCAATTCTCCTGCTTCTGCATAGCGCACTCCGAAAAGGCAGAGGTTTTCGGGTTTGACGAATCGCCCCTTCATTAGATCGACTAATTTTGGATGACCGTGTCCGCAGACAACAGCCGCCGGCATACCGTAAATCCAACCAGTCTCAGTCGTTTCGTGAGTGTGAATATCGGAGTGTGCATCTATCCACAGGACTCCTAGATTTGGTCTTTTCTGGAGAATTCCAGCGATACTTCCAATGCTTGAACTATGGTCGCCGCCGACCATGATGGGGAAATCGTCATCGCTTTTTATACTTTCCGATACTGCATTGCGTACTTGTTTATTAAATTGAGCTATCTGGTCGGCATATTTGATTCTATCATCACCGATATCGGATATTTTATTTTTATCTTCTCTGATCTCGGCTGATTCCTCCCATGGGATTTTCAGGCTATCAAGCATGTTTTTAATGCCTGGTTGAGTTACAGCAGCCTCAACTATGTAGTCAGGGAATAGATGGGTTTTAGAGTTAATGTAACCGCTTCTTGAAAAAGCTTTTATAATCTTTACATTCATAGTTATATTCTTTTTAAATTGTTTGTAAACATGATTTACGGATAGGTTACTTTAAAAAAAATCCATTACTAGTTATGAGCGTGATTTTTTTTTATTCTTTGGTAAGCTCTCAAAGTGATGTTTGTCGCCTGAAGTTTTTGATTTTAGGTGATATGCTTAAAAAATTCGGGAAGAAAATCGTGAGGCCTTTTCTTTGCCTTCATCGTTATCAGCCAAATTGGAACCATGGTTATGCTAAAAACAGCGCTGACTACAATCAGTCCTATAGCAGGATTTTTGTGGAACATTGATACAAATGTAGCCGCTATTGATTCGAAGATGAACATCAGGAAATAGAGCAACCCGATAGCCTGGCCTGATTTTTCAGAATAGTCATTCATTGCAAGAACCTGCATCGGGGCATTGATTATTCCTATTCCGGCGCGGGCAAGAATTGCCGCTATTGTGAAAGTTGTGATTGAAAGGATCGCACTTTTTGGACAGATAAAGTAAGCGAAATTTATAAATCCACATGCCGCGGTGCAATAACAACCGACGAGTATGGCAATTTTAGGCCGTACTTTCCTCTTGACAAATATCTTTGTTATAGAATTACCGATCAAATAGGCGACGGCAAGGGCAATGAAAACAAGCGAATACATTCTCTGGCTTATGTTAAATTCAAGAATATAGACATAACTTGAAATAGTTATAAAAGTAAAATAAGCTCCGTAGGCACAACCATTTACGATTGAGTAACCGGTAAATCTTTTGGAAATTGCCAATGCCAGATAAGAGCTGAGGAAAGACTTGATGGAAGGGAATTTTTCAAGTTTGTGTTTGTTGGTTTCTGGAAGTGATCTGCAGAGCCAGATGAATACCAGAAGCCCGATTACGGCACTTGTGAAGAAGCACGCTCTCCAATCAAACATGGTTGATAAATATGCGCCGACAACCGGGGCTAGAGCAGGGGAGAGGATTACTCCTGTTAACATTGTGGCGGTGGCACTGATTTGCTGTTCCATAGTAAAATGGTCTTTGATCACCTGTCTAGCGACAATGATGTTGATTGATACGCAAAGAGACTGAAGACACCTGAGAATTATGACCAGGAAGATGCTGTTAGTACACGCAATTGCCAAAGTGATGGGGATAAATAGCGCATTTGCCCATATAAGAGTTTTTCTTCTCCCGAAACGGTCGCTAAGTATTCCTGCGAATAAAGTTCCTATTGCCAAACCTATCACGAATACACTCAAGGTCATGTTGATGATAGCCCCGGTGGTGTGAAAGTATTGAGTCATTTCAGGAAGAGAAGAGACATAAATATCAGTAGCAGATAATGATAAAACTATTAGTGAAGTCAGAAGGAAGATAAGTTTTTTTTCTTTGCTTAACATGTTTTATACGCTCTTGAGTTTTTCGGAAATCATAATTTTCAGTTCTTTGTCTTTTGCGATAGTTTTTGCTACGGCTGAATCTAAGACAGAAGGGAGTTTTTCTTTAATGATTTTTACTGCTGATTCGGTGATGCCTCCTTTTGTCGCTACTTTTGAAGTCAGTTCTGCAAAGGAGCTATTATTATCCATAAGCATTTTGACTGTGCCAAGAATTGTTTTTAAAAGCATCTTGTCGGCTTTAGCCTTTGGAATAGATGAATTTTTTACTGCGGACTCAGAATATATGTCAAAGATAGCTGCCAGAATCCCAGGAGCACTGCTTGTGATATTAACAGCTGAAGCGTAGTCATCTTCTTTTATTATTTCTAGGTCTCCGAGAGAGAGCAGAATTGCTTCAACCTCAAAAACTGAAGATGGAGAAACTGCCTTGCTGTGAGTGGCAAAGGTAGTCCCGTAGCCTGATTCTGATGTGACTGTAGGTAATGTTCTGGTGATTGCGCCTTTGAAAAACCTTTGCATTACTGCGATTTCGACGCATGCGGCAATAGAAATGATGTGATGTTTGTTTATATCAAGCGAATTTTCGATTTCAGCAAGAATATCAGTAACAGACAAGGGTTTGACGCACAAAAAGAGTATGTCGGATTTCTTGGCGGCAAATCTATTATCTGTCACGATAGAGCATTTAGCATATTTCGGATTCTTTTTGAGTTCCAGAACGCGTTCCTGGGTTTCGGAAATGATGACCTGGGATGAACTGAATACTTTCTTATTCAGGAAAGTTTCGAGCATTGAAGAAGCCATGTGTCCACAGCCTATAAAACCTATTTTTTTCATAAGCAATATTTTCCGGTTTATAATGTGAATATAAAAGTTTACAGCTACACTTATATCAATAAATTTGTTGCTATTCTATTTGGGTTTCCAAAATAATTCGTTTTTCGGTTTATATGCCAATGGTTAATAGAATTTTTCTTTTCATCCTTATTTTTCTTTCTTCATCCTTTTTTGCTTTTGCTGAGAATGAGTCTAATCAGGCTGCCGGAAATAAGTGGCTTGCTTCTTATGAACTCTACGAAAAGGCTGAATCCTTTTATGAAAAAAATGATTATTCTTCATCGTTGGTTTATTATGGTAAAGCTCTGAAGAAATTTGAGGAACTTAAAGATGAGTATCCGCAATGGAACTCAGAGTTGGTTTCCTACCGTATTAGCTACTGCTCGGAAAGAGAAACGCTAATCAAAAGCAAACTTTCATTAGAGAAACGACAGCTTTCGGATGATGAACTTGTTAAAGAGAACATAGAAATCCATTCCAAACTAGCTGAATATCAGGACATGCTCACTTCTGAGCAGGCAAAACTCAAAGAGGCATTAAAGAAAGCAGAACTGAGCAATAACGAGATACAAAAAAGCTCCATCGCTTCCGAAAAGCTAAAAGAAGTCCTCAGGGAAAAAGTAGAACTTGAAAAGAAATATTCTTTTCTAAATGAACAACTTGAGTCAAATCCAGGAGCAAATACCAAACTTGTAGATGATTTGCGTTCCGATATCGAGAATCAGAATCTTGAGATGGAAAGTCTGCGCAATGGGAAGAAAAAAATGATGAAGGAGGCCTCAGCGCTCAATCAGAAATACATTGATATGGCAACGCAGAAATCAAGCCTTGATTATCAATTAAAAGAAGCAAGAGAAATAGCAAAAGCAGTGGAAAGTGACCGCTCTAATATCTTAAAGAAACTTGATTCACTTTCAGATGAACTTGATGCGGCCAAATCAGAGAAGGAGAGTGTCTCAAAGAAAGTCGCATACCTCGAATCTTCGATGCAGAAATTAAAGAATGCTTCATCTCCCGCTGAAAACCAAACTCAAGACGAGTCCTTAATAAAGCAGAATGAAATCTTGAAGAAGCAAGTTGAGTCTTCGCAGTCGGACATTGATCGTCTGACAAAAATTAAAGAATCCTACGATGGCCAGATAAAATCGATTCAGAACTCTTACGAAAAGGCAGCTCAAACTGTTTCTGTTTTAAACGGAAAATACTCTGCCTTGAATGATGAATCTGAAGTTTTAAGGAAGGATATTAAGCAGAAAAGAGAGGCAGAAAGTCAGGCTTCAGCGAAAATGAATGAACTCTCAGCAAAGCTTGCCGAGAGCAAAGAGTCATACTCTTTATTGAGCGAAAAATACCAGAGCCTCGAGAAAAACCAAGCACTGCTTCCTGAACTTCAGGATAGGAATAAATCCCTGGAACAGGGAAAATCAGACCTGGAAAATATGCTGACCAAGTATCAGAATGAATTGATTGACATTAAATCACAACGAGATTTAATAGATTCCTCCAGAAAAACCTTGGAAGAAGAAAAGAACAAGCTTATCAAAGAGAATTTTAATAGCAAATCTGCCGATGATGAGAAGTACGCCAAAAAACTTCAAGAGCTCAACAATGCAAATGATAAACTCAGCGCTCTGGAATCGGATAAACTCGAACAGCAAAAGAAAATAAAAGAACTTTTGAGCAAATCTGCAAAGGGAGAAGAAGATTACAGGAAGTTGAATGAAGAAAATCTGAAACTCCAGAAAGGAGCGCTTTCTGCTGATAACGCCATTAAAGACCTTCAGGAGAAGTATAAGAATAGCTCTGCTATTTCATCCGATTTAAGCCAACAGCTAAATATGAGCAATGTTAAACTTCAGGAGTACGAAGCATCAAGAAAGACTCTTGAAAATTTGCTTAAAAATACATCGACAGAGAAAGATTCTTTGGTCAAATCTCAGGCTGAACAGTTGAAAAATTATGACCAACTAAGCCAGAAATTCTCTCAAAAGGAGAAGGAAGTTTTTGACTACAAAGAAAAAATCGCAGACAAGGGCAGAGCCTTAGAAAATTCTCTTGACCAGATTGAGAAACTCAAAGACTCATCAGATGAAGAAAAGAAGAAAACAGATATGCTTTTGGATTCAATAGGTAAACTGTCTAAGGATATTGGGTCCAAGAATTATGACAAACTGAATTTGGAGAAAAAACTGTCTGAATCATCAGGAAAGGCATCCTCTCTTGAATCCGAAAAGAAAGCAATTGAGTCGAAGTTTCAGGAACTTCTGGAAAATGCCAGAAAACTTGATGAAGAACGCTCTGCTTTACAGAAAGATAGAGACGAAGTTTTGGGAAAATTAGCTTCGGCAAATGATCAACTCAGAGCATCTCAGTCCAATGCTGATTTAAGCTCTGAAGAGAAGAACAAACTGCAAAAAGAAATATCGTCACTAAATAATTCTTTAAATTCTTTGCAAAACAGCATGGATTCAATTTCAAAAGAGAATAATCAACTGAAGAAAAGTCTGGAAGAATCTGCGAAAAAACTTTCTTCATATGAAGACGAAAAGACTCAATATCTTAATAAAATTAAAGAATTGATTCAGAATCTGGAGAATGCCGAAAAGAAAAATCAGACTTCAGAATCTTTAAGGTCGTTGACTGAAGAAAGATTCATCACACTAAATAATAAAATGAATGAACTTGAAAAGACCAGACAAAATCAAAGCAGTTTGATAAATAATTTGCAGTCTCAGCTTGCAGATAATCTAAAAGTAGATGACAAAAAAGATAAAACTGATGAACTCTCAAACCTTGCATCAGAACTCGCCATGGCGAATGAAAAACTCAGCCAGTACGAATCTGATATTGCTAATGCTTCTACGAAAATATCCAAGTACGAAACCGATTATGGTGACTTAAAGCAAGATTTAGAAAAAGAGAAAAAATCCAGAAGCGAACTTCAGGGTAAGTTTGATGAATCTAACAAAAAGTTATCGGCGATGACCGATGAGTTTGATCTTCAAAGAAAGTCTAACGACAAACTCGTTGCCGGAATGAGATCTCTTAATGATGAACTTTCAAGAGTAAAAGGAGAGAGAGAAAAACTTGAAAAAGAAGCATTGGTTTCAAGCGAAAAATTTGATTCAATCCAAAAGGATTATAAAAACAAACTATCTGCTTTAACTCAGGAAATGGATTCTTTAAAGAAAGATAATTCTCCTAGTTCATCCAATCTTGCTGAAAATCTCAGACTGACAAATGAACTTCAATCCGCTCAGGCTAAAGCAGAGAGTCTGGAAAGAGAGCAAACAAAATACATGGCAAAAGCTCAGAGTTTAAAAGATGAATTCGAAAGAGAGAAAAAGTCTTCATCAGGCGGGAAAAGAGATAATAAAAAACTTGCTGATGAAATTAGTTCAACCAAAGAGAAACTTTCTTCTTTGGAACTCGAAAGAACAATGCTTTCATCCCAAATTAAAGAACTTTCTTCAGGTATAGCCCAAAGAGAAGAGCAGATAGGTTCTTTGAATGCCAGAAACAGCAAGGTTGATTCAGAATTAAAGACGATTCAAAAAGAGAACGCTGATTTAAAAGTGGATGACTCGAAAAAGGATGAACAGATTAAGGCTCTAGCTGGCTCGATAAAATCATCCAACGAAAAGCTCAATTCTGTGCTTGGAGAAAAGGCTGAACTGGAGGGGCGCTACAAGAGCGTTTCTGATTCTGCTAAAAATCTTCAAGGTGAAATTACCAATAAGGAAAAAACTATTTCTGAGCTTAATTCGAAGCTTAAAGATGTTGGATTAGTGTCAGAAACTAATCAGCAGAAATTTGAACTTGATTTAGCCAAAGCTAAAGATGATCTGGCGAAACTCCAATATCAGAAGACTGAAACTTCATCCAGAGCCAAGGAACTCGAATCTAAACTTCAAATAGCAAACAAAAAGGCTGAAGACAGCGAAGAGAAGATGAAAAGTCTCTACGCAGAGCTAGATAAAGTAAAATCAGATTTAAAATCGGCTCTTGCTGAATCTACGGCCAAAGATAAAACTATCTCCGATTTAACGCTCAAAAATAATCTTGTTGCCGAAGAACTTAAAAAGGCATCTGATTCTATCAAGGATCTAAATTCTCAGCTGATCAAACGCAATGGAGACATCGCCGGACTGACAAAAAGCGTAAGCGAATCAAAGAAAGCATTTTTAGATAGCAATGAAAAAATCAAGGTGCTCACATCTGAATCGACTTTGACTGCAAAGGAGATCGAAGCCTACAAACAAAAACAAGTTCAATATGATTCAAATATAGAGGCGCTTAATAACAAGCTTACCAAGGCAGCATCTGTTACAGATGAATGGCATCAGAGAGAGTCAGCTCTTAAGATGGAAAATGATACAATTAAAACCCTATTGAATGCCATGGAATCAGAAAATGCTCAAAAGGAAAGTCGGATTAAAGAACTTTTGAAGTTATTCGATTCATCCAATGTCATGGGAAAAACTATAGACAATGTCAAGGCTAATATGGCAAATATAGCAGAGACATCAGGTCTTGAGTTAACTGAACTCAGAACAAAATATAAAGAACAAATATCGTTGAATGATAAAAGTTTAAAAGAGATAGAAGAGTATAGAAAAGAGAAGGAATCCTTGGGTGAAATTAGCTCTAAATTAGCCTCCAAGCTAGATGAGACAACAAAAGAGTTAAACGACGCTGTATCTCAACGCGATTCTCTTAAGGCTAATTTATCCAGTGTCATGGCTGATTTGGACAGAGCAAGGAACGAATCCTATACAGCAAAGCAAGAATACGAAAAACTTGCCAGCGTTCTTTCTGCTGTTCAAAATGACCTGTCTTCAGCTAAAAATGAGAATAACTCACTCTCTGGAGATTATGAAAAAGCAAAAAGCCAACTTTCCTCCCTTTCACAAAGCGTGAAATCCGATAAGAAATTAGACCAACTGCAGGAAGAATATAATTCTCTTGTTAAAAAGAATATTGAGATAGACAATGTAAATATTGAGACAAAGTCGAAGCTAAATGCAATCTCTTTAAAATTGCAGGAATCTGGATTAAGAGAAAAAAATCTTGAGACTATGAATGTAGCTCTCCAGAAGAAACTTATTGATTCAAATTCAAAATACATCGAACTTGGGAAATCATATTCCGAAAAAGAAGCTCTTATTTCCGATCTCTCAGCAGAATTAAAGAATCTTAAAGAGAGTCAATACCAAAGAGATACAAAAGAGTCAGCTTTGAGTAAGAACATTGATGAACAAAATACTATTATTTCATCGCTGAAAGGAGAAAATGAGGCGCTTGAAAGCAAGATATTATCCGTAAATAATCAGGCTCTGGCAATCGAACTGGAAAAGAAAATCATTCAGAAAAAATTTGATTTGCAGACCAAGGAAATGGTTAATCTTGGCAATAAACTTATTACTCAACCTAAAATTGATGAGGCTCAGAAGGGAAAACTTAATGAACTTAATAAAAAAAATCTTACCTTAAATAAAGAAATAACAGCTCTTAATAAAAAGTTATTGCTTCTTAAATACAATAAGAATTTCCCAAAGAAAACATCACTTACAAAAGATGACAAAGCCCGGGTGGTAAAGCTTGTTAAGTCAGCAAGGATGGCTATTGCTAAGAACGATTATGCCGATGCTTATAAATATCTATCCATAGCAGCTGACATAAACCATGATAACTACCAGATACAGAAGAATGCCGGAGTCCTTGCTATGACAAATAATGACTTCGTTTCAGCTCAGAAATATTTTAATAATGCAAAGAGTTTGGCGACAACTGAAGATGCCAATATAGCCATCTCATTGGCTCTCTGCTCCATCTATTCAGGTGATGCAAAAAATGCGCTTCTTGAACTCAACTCTGCTGCCGAAATTGAGAAAAATACCAAGCTAGGCGATGCGCTTGATTTATTGACTTTAGAGATAGTATCAGGGTTAAAATCGGTCAGGAAATCAGGAAAGCCATTTGATGAATTGATGCATTCGTCTGAGATAGCATCAAAACTCTCCGAAGTATTACTTTTGTGCAATCCGCCAAAAACAGCCGAAGCCGCTAAATGGGATGCAATCGCCTCCAATAAAAAATAAATAATTTATGACTCAAACTTCACGCGAAATTGTAAAAAGGTGCATAACATTTAATAATCCTGAAAGAATGCCCAGAGACTTATGGGTATTACCTTGGATGGAAACTAATCACCCTGAGATGCTTCAAAAGGTCAGAGACACCTATCCTTCAGATATTGCCTGGCTTCCTGGTAACTCTAATTTCTCTTGGGTTTCTTCAGTTTATAATGTATCACCTAAACTAAAAGGCAATCCGTACAAGGTGGGCGAATATATAGACGAATGGGGCTGTGTATTTAATAATGTCCATGACGGAATAATCGGCGAAGTAAAAAATCCTATTATCGAAGATCTGGCTGATATAGATAAATTCCAGGCTCCTTATGATGTTCTGCCAAAGGATTATGACAAGGCAAGAGAGTTTGTAAATAAGTTCTGCGCTAGTTCTGATAAATTTGTCTTTGGTTCATGCTGTCCTCGTCCATGGGAAAGAATTCAGTTCATTCTTGGTACTGAAAATGCGATGATAGATGTCATGCTCTATGAAGAAGAATTTAAAAAACTCCTCAAGATTATTCACGATTTTTATGTAAAGGAACTAGAGTTCTGGGCATCTACAGATGTCGATGTGCTTATGTTTATGGATGACTGGGGTAGCCAAAATCAGCTTCTCATGCGTCCTGAAATGTGGAGCGACATCTTCAAACCTCTCTATAAGGAATATTGCGATATTGCTAACTCTCATGGAAAACACATATTTATGCACTCAGACGGATACATAATCGACATCTACAAGGATTTGATAGAGATTGGCGTGGATGCTGTAAACTCACAGCTTTTCTGCATGGATATGGAACAGGTAGCCAAGGAAGCAAAGGGCAAAATTACTTTCTGGGGCGAAATTGACAGACAACATGTCCTCGTAAGCAATGACCTTCAGAAGGGCAGAGATGCTGTTCGAAAAGTGGCGAAATCCTTGTATGATTCGAAAGGCGGAATAATTGCTCAGTTTGAACTCGGTCCCGGTGCCAATCCAGAAATGGCCATGGCCATTTATGACGAATGGGATAAAATTCAAAATATTTAACTGAAACTATTGATAATTCTCAGTGGCTTGCCCACGCTGTTCTCAGTGTGGGCTTAAAGAAAATTCTACTAACAGGAGAACGGTAAAATGAATAGAAATTACTACATTGATCTGGCAGTTAAAGGTTTAAAGATGCCAATAGGCACAGACCTCATCCTTAGTGAGAAGCCTAATCATACGGAAGTTCCATATAATGGCAAACTTCTCGGAGAAGTTATGATTGAGAGTGCGTACAGATTTAAAACTCCTCTGGCATTTCCTCTTATGGATCTTAAAGTTGAAAAGACATGGCTTGCTGCTATGCTTGGCATATCTAATGAAAACGCTCTTACATTCCAATTTGAAGAAAATCCTTCTTCCGAAGCTCTGAACAAGGTAAAAGAAGGAGTAGCTGAAAACAGGTTTCTTACCAAACGCATTCAGGCTAATTGCGCTGCAATCAAACATGTAGCTCAGAATTCAAGTCTTATTCCGGTGGGGATGTCCATTGGCCCATTCTCCATGATGACTACGCTCCTAAAAGATCCGATAATTCCCGTGTATATGGCTGCTTCAGGAATGACAGCAAGCAACGATCCTGATATCGGAACTGTCGAAACAGCCCTGGAAATGGCTATTACAATCATCCTCAAGTCCATAAAGATGCAGCTCGAATCAGGAGCAAAAGCAATATGCGTATGTGAACCCGCCGCAAATAATGTTTTCATCTCTCCCACCCAACTAGAAGAAGGCTCTGATATTTTCGACCGTTATGTCATTAATTATAACAAGAAGGTCAGGAAGCTTCTTGCTGATTATGATGCTGATCTGATCTTCCACGACTGCGGGGAACTCACTGATAAAATGGTGCTGAAGTTTAACGAACTTGATCCAGCGATACTTAGTTTGGGAAGCTCTAGAACACTCTGGGAAGATGCCAAACTTATCCAGAAGAATACAGTGATTTTCGGCAACCTGCCGACCAAGAAGTTTTACTCCGATAAAGATATAACAAAAGAACAGGTCAGGGCGCTTTCAGCCTCAATTCTTGAAAATATGAATAAAACTAATCATCCATTTATTTTAGCTTCAGAATGTGATGTTCTCAGCGTTCCCGGTGTTACGCCCACAATTATAGAAAAAGTCAATGCTATGCTCAGTGTTTAAACTTATTCAGGGCTGATAAGAATTGTCTATATAAGGTTATCTTTAAAAACTTAAAGTGTGATTGCAATGGTTAGCAAGATAAGAGTAAATCATAATAAAACAGTGTCCGACTACCTCGTCTCATCGAATTCAGAGAAGCCCTATAGTGTTCTTGATTTTCTCAACGATAAAGGGATTTTTATAACTGCTCCGTGCGGATCATCAGGTATCTGTGGAAACTGCAGGGTATTTTTAAAGAAGGGAAAGCTAAGAAAAATTTCAGATAGTTTATTAGTTTCAGGCGAAATAACTGTAAAAAGTTGTCAATACGCTCTCATCGATAACATCGACTGCGAAATTGAAATTCCACTGCAGATTAATAAGGAAAATTTGTCCTCAAGGAATAATTCTGCCAACCATATTTTCGAATCCATTTCTAAAGATATAAATTACATGCCGTCATCAACTAAATTGGGAATAGCCATAGATATAGGTACGACTAATATATCGATTCTGCTTGCGAAACTTGCTGACGGCAAAATCCTTGATATAAAACATGTAATCAATTCTCAGGTCGCATTTGCATCAGATGTAATATCCAGGATTAACATCTGTTTAAAAAATAATGAATCTGTAGCGAAACTACAAAGATGCGTTATTGAAAAATCTATCCTCCCTGCACTTGATGCTATTCTTGAAAATAACAACATTCCGCCTCATGATATAGAAAAAGTTGCCATAAGCGGCAATACGACAATGCTTCATCTCCTCTGCGGCAAGGATCCCTCCTCTATGGGAACTTATCCTTTTAACCCCCTATTTATCGAAGCCATCATAACTACTTTTGATAAACTAACAGCCACTTTCAGAGACACTCAGAGAATTAAGGCTCAGACGACTCTGCTTCCCGGCATATCAGCTTTTGTGGGTTCTGATATTCTCTCAGGAATTTATGCATTGGACATACATAATAATCGACTTAATACAATCCTTCTTGACATCGGTACCAATGGTGAAATAGCCCTAAAAACTGCTGATGGAATTCTTGTTACTTCTACAGCTGCAGGACCTGTTTTTGAAGGTTTTGGGCTGGAATGTGGAGCAACTGCTATCGATGGAGCGATAAATGAAATAACTTTCATTGAAGGAAAACTTATAATAAAAACCGTCAATGATTCTGCGCCTATAGGCATATGCGGTTCAGGTTATATCTCATTCATAGCCAATGCCAGAAAAGCCGGATTGATAGACTCGATTGGCAAGTTCAATGGCTATAAAGAGATTGT
>JBAXXY010000006.1:0-45888 GCA_037127655.1 Lentisphaerota bacterium | reverse complement strand
GTTCACAAGAATTGAAATCCATATTCTCTTTACGGTATATATTTAGTTTAAATAGGTATCTAAATTTAAATACTTTTTTAAGTTGACTTATTGCACTAACCTATTGTTTGAGCAAAGATTTTTAATAACTTTAAACATCAGTAAAGGCTAAAGAGGAGTTATGCAGGTCTATTGGGAAAAGCTTAAGGATTTACGGAAAACCTCCAAAGTGTCGATTAATTTTATAATAAAGAAACTGGAAATATGCAGGAGAACATACTGGTTATGGGAAAATGGCAAGAGATCACCCTCTGAACTTAATGTAAGAACCTTGGCTGGCATATTGAACTTAGATGTTTCTCAGATCTCGGATTTAAAAACCGAACATCCAGTTTCAAAAGACTCTATTAAAAAAGCATTCCTGGAACGCTTCAATAGTCCAGATAATAATTTCGGGGATATTATGCGATCTCTTTGCAAGATGGAGGAGCAAATGAGTCAATATCAGACAATTACAAAGGCCGTCTTCTGTTCAATAAAAGCAGCTATCTACATAAAAGATGTCAATTTAAGATATGTTAAAGTTAATGATTACTTTAAAGAAATTTATAATCTTCCTTCGGATTATAGTTGCATAGGTCAAAACGATACAGCTTTTTTCTCAAAACTAGAAGCGGAAGAAAACAATGAGGAGGACAAGTCGGTTTTACAAACAGGAGTAATAGTTCAGAGCAGAGAAGCCTATATGCCAGGAACGAGAAAGAAAAAATGGGCTTTGATATCAAAATATCCCATTGTAAACAATGAATCAAAAATTTCAGGAATTGTAGGAAGTTTTGTTGATATAACTGAGGGCAAAGAAAATCAAGTTACTAACTTAATTCTAAAAAGGGCAATAGATCAAATAAAAGAATGCATATGGATAGGCACTATAAAGAATAATTCACCAGAACTTAAATATATAAACGATGCCGTCGAAAATCTTACTGGTTTTACAAAAAAAGAAGCCATGAGTATTTCAAGTATCCATCTAAACACCGTAGTGCCAGAGGATAGAGATAAATTTCAAACTTTCTTTAATAGTAAGACATATCCCAAAAGTTTAATTTTCAGAATTAGAAGAAGAACAGACAATAAACTGCTTACATTGAAAGAGACCATTTATTCAAATGGAGATTTGAAATTTGGTGTTGTCTCTGATGTCACTGACCTTAAACAAGAAGACAACAAAAATTAAACTTCATCGGCAAACCATGACATGCCTTTTATTTACATATTGACTTTAGTTGTGACTCCATGAAGTTTAGAAGCAGAAAGATTATAGAATTTTACATATGGTGGAAATAAAGCTTTAATTACCGAGAAGAATCGCCAAATCGGATTACTGGAAATTATATCTTCTATGCCGTAGAAAATAACCTTTGGCTCTATTAAAGCATTTCTGAATATTTCTTCCAAATCGTCAATTTCCATGTATCCCATTCTGATTTTGAAAACCTTTAGCCCATTAGAAAGTGGTTCCTGGAAGCCGTATGAAACGCCCCATGGACCATCTTCTCTGACAATAGAAATAAAAATATTATCTTCATATATGATATGATTTCTAATCATTGTATGGAGAACATAGGGGGAGATAAAGTTTTCATCTTTTATAAAAAATAGAGCTGTTCCCTTAATTTTAGACAAAGCGCTGTAAACTTCATTATAGACTAAAAGAAATCTGTCGAGAGGGATATTATCCATCAGCCTGTAAAGCCTCTTTTGCCCCTGCATATAAATTATGATTATCGCAAGAGGAATACATGCTAACAGAATTGACCAGTACCCGCCGTGAGGGATTTTGAGTAGAGTAGATGCAAAAATAACCCCTACTATTACCGATGCAAATACTGTGTTTATCAGCTTGATAAATTTTTTCTTCATATAGAAGATTAGAATCATAATTACACTGGATATGAACATCGCTCCCGTAACTGCCAGACCATACGCGTTAGCCAAACTCGAAGAGTCCTTGAAGTGGATAATAACCATAAGAATAAAGAAAAGAAGAAACCAGTTGACTGCCGATATATATATCTGACCCTTTAGTTTTGCTGAAGTAAAGTCTATTTTCATCATAGGAAGGATTCTGAGATTTATAGCCTGATAAACAATTGAAAATATTCCGCTTATCATAGACTGAGAAGCTATGACAGTAGCCATTATGCTAAGCAACAGGAATGGGATATACAAATAGCTTGTGAGATGAAAAACCATTCCAAATAACAAATTCTCGGAACTATTGCTGTTAAGCAGATACGCTCCTTGTCCCATGTAGTTTATCAAAAGAACTATCAGAACAAAAAACCAGGCAGCAGAGATAGGTTTTCTTCCGATATGCCCCATATCTGCATAAAGAGCTTCTCCGCCTGTAGCGCATAGAATTACTTCTGAGAGTGTAAAGAAACCAATGAATCCATGGTTAAAAAGAAAAGATATTCCGTACCAAGGATTTATGCACTTGAGAATCCATGGTGATTTTATCAAATAGAAAAGTCCATAAATCATCAGAGCCAGAAACCAGATCAGCATTATCGGCGAAAATATCTTTGCTATTTTATCAGTTCCTCTTTTCTGAAGCGAAAGCAATATTATAGCAATAATAGAAGCAATCCAGACGAGCTCGACTTGTGTAATATTTTCTGTCCCTGGTATAAGCTTTATTCCTTCAACAGCGCTTAATATTGATATCGAAGGAGTGATAATTCCGTCGCCAATCAGAAAAGAAATCCCGATATATGCCAAAAGAGATACAAGAGTTAGTCCACGGCCTTTCTTGAGATACGGAGTTATAACATCAAGCAAGACAACTGTCCCGCCTTCTCCATTCTTGCTTAAACTCATGGCAAGCCATACATATTCAAGAGTTACCACAATCAAAAGTATCCAGACAATAAGAGAAAGTATTGATATCACATTGTCTTCAGTAGGCTTCAGAAGCATGAAAACGACAGTAAGTGTGTAAATAGGACTTGTGCCTATGTCGCCGAAAACTACTCCAAGAGACTTGAAAGCGCTCTTTGGAAGAGATTCTTCTTTGGTATGTTCTTTGGTCATAATAGCAGTTATATATATAGCATGTTATTTGACGATACTTTTCAAATAAGCTAATTGCTAACAATTAACAGTAGTTCTTTCTCTTATTTTTAAGCCTAATCTTTAAAGAAAGACTATATTTCGTTAAGGAAATATAATATTTCTAGAAAGAAAGTATAAATAACTAAAACAAAACGATATGTTTCTAGAAAGATATATAATGTATATTTTAGGAAATATAATATATCTTTATAGAAAGTAGATATTACTTGTAGGAAAGATAGTACTTCTATATATAATTACTGCAAAAGAGGAGTGAATTATTATGAGAAAACAGAAAGCTATAGTTTATTTTGCCAAAGTTAAAGAGAATGAACTATGGGATATATCAAGATTTATAAGCAACAAGATGAAAGACAATCCAAATTTTCCAAATCCTCCAATCTCTATTGCTAAACTGGATGTTTTAATAGAAGAATATCACGAGTCTCTCATGAAATGTGATGATGGAACGAAACTTGATACTGCAATTAAGAATAATAAGAGAACAATTCTACTGAATAATCTTTCGATTCTCGGAAATTATGTTAATACAATAGCAAATAATGACCTTGTTAAGCTAGATAGTTCAGGTTTTCCCATCTCTAAAACACCTTCAAGAGTAGGGATTCTCGATGCTCCAAAATATATTCATATAAACTATGGAAATAATCCAGGTGAAATATTTTTTGAGATAGAAGTAGCTGAAAAAGCATCCGGTTATATCATTCTTTTTTCTACTTGTCCTGCACCGGAGAATGACAAAGATTGGCATAGTTATTTATCTTCCAGAACGAAAGGAATGATCAGCGGACTTGAGAGCGAAAAGAAGTATATTTTCAAAGCGGCCGCCACAAGCAGGGAAGCAAATAAGATTGGTCGTTATAATTTCACAGATCCTGTCACAAAATTCGTCCCGTAATAATATATATAAATCAATGATTAGGAGTCTATGGAGCTTTTTGATACACACTTTCACTATGATGGGGCGATCGCCCCTGAAATTATAGCAAATGAGGCCTCCGCTGAAGGCGTAAAATACCTTGCCTGTATTGGCGGGGATTATCATTCGTCTGTCGAGTCCATGAAGTTTGCAGAAGTCATAGATAACTCCTTCTTTACGGCTGGAGTCCATCCGCACTACGCCCAAAATGAATCATGGGATTTGAATAAATTTAAAACTTTGCTGAGTCATCCAAAATGTGTCGCTGTCGGAGAAATCGGTCTGGATTTCTTTTATGAGAACAGTGCCAAAGAAATTCAAATGAAAGTTTTTGAGGACTTTTGCAAATTTGGCGTCGGGATGAATATGCCGCTAGTTATACATTGCCGAGACAAGGAGAATAACTTTGATGCTTATAATCTTGTTTACCAGATTCTTTCGAACTATGTTTCTAGAATTCCGGGCTTTGTAGTTCATTGCTATACCGGCAATCTAGATTGGATGGTTAGGTTTCTAGACATAGGAGGGTATATCGGAATTACTGGCATAGTCACTTTTCCAAAAGCCGACAATGTCAGAGAACTTATTCCGATGATTCCAGACGACAAACTCCTTATTGAAACCGACTCCCCATATCTAGCTCCGAAACCTTTTCGCGGCAAAACCAACTATCCCAAATACCTGAAATATGTTGCTCAGGAAATTGCCAGACTTAAAGGGATGACTATCGATGATTTAGCCTTTAGAACGACGGACAATGCATTAAGGTTTTACAGATTAAAGAAAAACTATTGATTTAGCTATTTAGTCCGCTAAAATCTCACAATTACAGGTATGCTGCCTGAAAATAACATCAATAAAAAGTGGAGGGATAAAATGCTAAAAAAGCTAACTTTGACATTAACCGTTCTTCTTTGCATCGCTGGTTCGATCCAGTCGGCGCCACTGCCAGCGCCACAACTAGCTGAAAGGTACGAGATCAGCCAATTGGCGGCTTTTACTTATGTGCTGAATGACTGGCAGGACAGTAACTATACTGGCCGTGGCTACAATATCGGATGCGTGATGCTCTCTGGACAGTGCGATACTGACAGAGTAGTTTGGGCTGATAAAAACAGCGTTAATGTAATGAGGAACAGTACTCAGCACGGCGAAGTAAGATGTATGCAGAACTATACAAACTATTGGGATACTAAAGTAAGCCCTCCGCCAAAAACTAATAAACCGTATTTTGGCGATGCAACTATATTTACCACGCTTGAGCCTTGCGCTCAGTGTTCTGGAATGATGACAATGCTCAGAATCAGAAACACAGTTTACGGGCAAACAGACCCTAATTTCGGCAAGGCTCTCGAAAGACTGGCATTGAATTCAACAGCTCTTGGAGCGCCACCTGCAGGCTATCCTCCGTATCCATGGACTGTGACATCTACCCTTTCTCCGAGTATATATGCTCAGCAACTTGACCAGGGTTATACAGATTATGTAAATTCCAAACCATCGAGTACTGCTATTACGGCTTATCTGACAACGCCTCAGGCAAAGGCAATATTCCAGAATGCATCTAAAGATTTTAATAGCTACAATGTTAAGTATCCTGAGAATCAACAATTTTATGATGATGCAGTAAATATTGTTAATAATGGGGATCCTTCCGCTATAGTACTGAGTGCAGCACCTGATACTGACAGCTACTAATAATAACCGGGCTATTATGGCTACTGTCACCGATTGACTAAGTTGAATTTGTGATAAGTAGCCATTTTTATTGCTTAATAATTTTAATAAACATAAATAATGTAAGGGGAATTTATTATGAGTAATTCACAACTAATTGATATAAAGGTTCTGGAGCAGGCATGGGAAGATGTTAAAAAACATTTCCCAAAGGCTAAACCTTTCGGAGCTTTTATTTTGGGTTCAGGATGGGGCGATGCTGTAAAAGTTTTTAAAACAAAAAGTGAAGTTTCCTACGATAAAATCACAGGAATGGGAGCCGCCGGAGTCGTTGGTCATGCCGGAGTGTTGTCTCTCGTTGAATATAATGGCAAGGAATTCTTTGTTTTTCAGGGCAGAAGGCATTTCTACGAAGGCGAAGGATGGACACCAGTTGTCATCCCTGCCTATATCGCTAAACAAAGCGGCGCAAAGATATTCTTTGTAAGCAATGCGTGTGGAGGAGTAACTCACAAACCAGGCGACCTGATGATGATTACAGACCACATAAATTACATGGGAAGCAATCCTCTGATGGGGCCGAATTATCCAGAACTGGGCACTCGTTTCCCTGATATGTCAGAAGTTTACAACAAGGAACTTATAAAACTCATGGAGAAAGCCGGGAAAAAGGCAGGAGTTGATCTCGTAAAAGGCGTGTATATGGCTTATTGGGGCCCAATATATGAAACACCAGCTGAAGTCAGAATGTCCAAAATTGTAGGCGCTGACGCTGTGGGTATGTCCACAGTTCCTGAAGCTACTCTAGCTAATTCAATGGGATTAAAAGTGGCTGGGTTGTCATGTATTACCAATTACGCAGCAGGTATAACGGACAAGCCTCTAAATCACAAGGAAGTTATAGAAACTCTTAACTCCGTAATGGGGAATATTCATAAACTTCTACCTGAAATAGTTAAGGCTTTTTCGGAAGTGAAGTAACTTGAGGCTGTTAAGCCAAGGATAGGGGATTTATGAATTTAAAGATTAGAATCGGCATCATGCTTTTCTTGCAGTTCTTTGTATGGGGCGCATGGATGCCGACTATGGCTGCATGGTGGTTTGGGACTAAACACTGGACAGGCGCAGAGTTTGGCGCTGTCTTTTCGACAATGGGAATAGCGGCGATATTTATGCCTGCTTTGTCGGGTATTATCGCAGATAAGTGGGTTAACGCCGAAAGGTTATACGGGATATTCCATTTGATTGGAGCGCTGGTAATGTTATGCATTCCAATGGTTAATGACCCAAAAACAATGTTTATAGTTATGCTTGTAAATATGTGTTTTTATATGCCTACATTGGGGCTTTCCATCACTGTATCTTATGCCACAATGGAAAATGCAGGGATGAACATCATCAAAGAGTATCCGCCAATCCGCGTCTTTGGAACGATTGGTTTTATTCTCGCGATGTGGACAGTAAGTATCATGCATTTTGAAACATCTGCGTCAATGTTCTATGTAGCCGGAATTGTTGCCGCCGTCCTGGGGCTATATGGTCTGACGATGCCGAAGTGCCCGCCTCTTGGAAAAAATACCGGGACTATATGGAGCAAGATGGGTTTAGATGCTTTCAAGCTCTTCAAAAATCCAAAAATGGCACTTTTCTTTATCTTCACAATGCTATTAGGCGCGGCTCTCCAGCTCACAAATGCTTACGGTGATGTATTTCTTCACAGTTTTGAACGAAATCCGATTTATAAATCATGTCTGGCTGTAAAATATCCGGCAATTGTAATGTCAACTTCACAGGTTGCCGAGATAGTTTTCATTTTAGCTATACCATTTTTCCTTCGCCATTTCGGAATAAAGAAAGTTATGCTGATGAGCATGTTTGCATGGGTATTCAGATTTGGGTTGCTTGGCTTCGGAGACCCGGCTGGGGGCTTATGGATGATTCTCCTGTCGTGCATTATTTATGGGATGGCATTCGACTTTTTTAATATCTCGGGTTCTTTGTATGTGGAAACTCAGGCAAGTCCTGCTATCAGGGCAAGCGCTCAAGGGTTATTTATGCTTATGTGCAACGGCATAGGCAAGATATTGGGAACTACCACCAGCGGATGGATGATAGACAAATACTTCACAGAAAAACTTCAAGACGGACAGAAAATTTTACACTGGCAGGGATGGGATGGTATTTGGATGGTATTTGCCGCTTATGCTTTGATTGTAGGCATATTGTTTGCCATTCTATTCAAGCACAAACACGATCCTGAAGCTTTGGTTCACTTCCGCCACTAAATTACTCAAAAGTAATGGGCATGCCGATCTGCTGCGCTATTGGTGAGAAATAAGAATTGAGTTTGGAAATGGTTTTTGCTTTTGATGGGATAAGGTTGTGATCCTTAAAGAATTTTAGAGCGCTTTGTTGCATCTGATCTCTAAGTTCTTTTTCAATATCTCTATTCATAACGAAGTCGGCAATGACATTAAGCCCGCTTCTTTTGGTTATGTACTTCAAGCTTGACAGATCGACGCTGAAGTCTAGCTCGCCTGGATTAGGAAGAGGGATGATTATTCCTTCAGTAGTTTTTCTAATTAGAGCAGGGTTGATCTTAGAAAGGTCAATTCCCCAATACATAGTTACAGTTCCAATCAGTATTCCTTCCCTCTTGCCGAGTAATGGGCTGTTTTCTGAGATTTCGACGCAGATTTGTGAGGTTAATTTGTCTGTAACCAGGAAAGAGAGATCTTCGCTTTTCAGGATGGATAGAACTGCTTTCTCTGTTCGGTTTGTAGCTGTGAGATTTTTGTAAAGGCTGATTGCTCCCCATGCTATTCCAATCAATAAGAGGATAGCGATAATCAATTTGAGAAATAATTTTTCTAAATTTAAACCGAGCATGTTCGCAAAGTAAATAGAATGATTATGATTACTACTGCCATAACTATGACTGTAAGTCTCTTCTTTTTCATATTTTAAGCATACTCTTTGAATAATAATCTTAAATACCATATCCTTTAGATGGAATAGGTTTCTTCAGCTTTACCTAATTATAATAGTTTGAAAGAATGATTAAAGTCGAATTAAATAAGAAGTTCAAAAGGGATGTGATGAAATTCTCTTTTGAACTTAATACTAACCGGATAGTTGTTTTCGGCCCGTCGGGTTGCGGAAAGACGACATTGCTTAGAATGCTTTGCGGAGCATGCGAGCCTGATTCGGGGTGTATTGTCATTAATGACAAATGCCTATATTTCAGTTCTGATTCTGTGAATATCCCAGTCTATAAAAGAAATATCGGATATCTACCGCAGGAAAGCGCTTTATTCCCGAATATGACGATTAGAAAAAATATCCTGTACGGAGTTAATGCCTCAGGAGCTGCTCTGGATGAGAAGAGATTCAATCATCTGATTGAGAAACTTCAGATAGAAGCAAAGCTCGATGAATATCCTGCTACTCTATCTGGTGGACAGAAACAGCGAGCAGCTTTGGCTAGAACTTTGATGGTAAATCCATCTTTGCTCCTTATGGATGAACCTTTTACGGCATTGGATTCTCCGATAAGAAACTGCCTCAGAGACATTGTGGTGGATTTCGCCGATGATGAGAATATTCCGCTCATTTTTGTCAGCCATAACCTTGAGGATTGTTACTCCGTAGGCAAAGAGATAGTTGTTATGGACAACGGCAGAATTGTCGAATTCGGAAAGGCAAATGAGATTTTAGAAAGGCCTAAATTTTACAGGACAGCAAAACTTTTTGACTACAGGAACATCTGGGATATCGAGAGAATTTCAGAAGATGGTCTGGTCTCTCTAAAGAATGGTTTGAACATAAGCGTTCAGGATAAATGGGATGACAGCTATAAGTATCTATGTATTAGACCTGAAAAGATTAGATTGATGAATAATGATAAAGACATAAGCAGCAATGCAAAGAATTTATTCAACGGCGACATCATTGAGGATCATGGAAGAGGAGCTTACAGGAGTCTGGTTTTTGTCTCCAATTCATGCCATAAATTCGAGATAAATATTTCTGAGACATATATGAAAAAAACCAATCTTGGAAGAGGAAGCAAAGCCGTAATATCCATAGATGATGAAGCTTTAATATTATGCAAATAAAAGGATTATGAGAAAACTAAAACTATTATTTTTATGCTTGATATTACTTGTTTCGCCAATGGTTTCCAATGCATCAGACACCGAAAGCCTCTACTGGTTTGTAGCTGCATCTTTATCCAAACCTTCAAAGGCTTTGGCAGAGAAGTTTAATGGAGAAGAGCATAGTTTCAAAGTGATGATAATTTCTGGTGGTTCAGGCGAACTTATAAGCCAGATAACTCTTTCTGGAAAAGGCGATCTTTTTACGCCTGCTTCGGATGAATTTCTCACGATAGTGAAGGATAAGAAGATGGTTAAAAGTTATGCAAAATTTATCAAGCAAACACCTGTTTTTGCCCTTGCAAGGAAATACGATTCTAAAGAGATTACATTCGATGAGCTTGTGAATGGAAATTACAAAATAGCCATTGGCAATCCTAGAACAATGGCAATGGCTCTTACTTATCAGGCTATAGAGAAAAAGATGCCAAAGGATATTTCTGAGAAAATAAGGAAGCAGGAATATGGTTCCCCTCTGGATGTAAATCAGAGTCTTTCTTATCTGGAGATGAATACCTTAGATGCAGCTCTTATCTATGATACGATGGCTAGTAATGCCAATCTGGAATATATCCGAATTCCAAAAGCATATAATGTAGATGCCTATGCGTATCTTGTAGCGCTGACAAGCGAATCATCTGATAAGCATACCAAAGAATTTATATCGTTCATTTTTAAAAATAAAAATATCTTCAGCAAGTATGGTTACTCATTGATGATGGATGAACTAAAATGAAGTCTTTTATAAACTATAAACTTTTTTCGGTGGCTCTGCTAATACTTATTTTGGCGGTCATCTTGGCGAGTTTTCTTAACACCGATATCAAGGATATTGGGAAACTTCTTTCAAATAAAGAGTTTATATACTCTGTTCTTTTCAGTTTGAAGACATCCTTTCTTGCGACTCTCATGGCTTTTATATTTGGTTTGCCTACAGGACTTTACCTTGCAAGAACAAAAAATATTTTTTCATGGATCATGGATATTGTAGTTGACATTCCGATGGTTCTGCCGCCATTGATAGTCGGAGTAATGCTTATTACCTTCTTTAAATCGAGCGGTCTTGAGAAGTTCTATTCGTTTATCTTTACTGCCTCAGGAGCAGTAGCGGCACAGTTTTTTGTGGCTCTGCCTCTGATAATCAAATCATCTAAATCATCATTCGAGCTCGTCTCTCAGAGGTATGAAACTATTGCTATGACTCTTGGCAGTAAACCCTGCAAGGCTTTTTACGACACGACATTCAAGATTGCTTTTCCCGGGATAATGTCAGGCGTTATTCTGACATGGCTCAGATGTATGGGTGAATTCGGCGCCACATTGTTAATCGGCGGTGGAATACAGTACAAAACAGAGAATATTCCGATAAACATATACATCAATATGTCTTCAGGCGACTTCTCAATGGGGATGGCGGCAAGTGTACTTTCTATAACCATTATTGTTATATTTGTAGTTATTGTAAAAATATTAACTCTCAAAAGGTTTTAATCATGAATGATAAAGAAATTCTCGAACTTATCAGAAAGAATACCATAAAAGCTAACGGCAAGGAAAAATTTACCTGCAAGGCTGCCTGGGATTTAGCATCCAAGCATGACATCCCTCTCAAGAAAATAGGCGAACTTTGCGATAGTAACTCTATCAAGATTTGCGATTGCTCGCTCGGCTGTTTCTGACCACTAAATGCACTAATTAACACTAAATTGCAGTACGATACCTCGGGCGGATAAATTTTGCCCGTGATGTTATTTTATTGCTATGATTTTGGCGCCTAGAGAGATGAGTTTCTTTTCAAGGTGTTCATAGCCTCGCTCTATTACTTCGACATTGTGGATCGTGCTCTTGCCTTTAGCGCACATTGCGGCGATTAAGAGAGCCATTCCTGATCTGATGTCGGGGCTTGGAAGTTCCGCCCCTCTAAGAAGGGAAGGGCCTGAAATAACGGCTCTGTGAGGGTCGCAGACTATTGCTGTAGCGCCCATGGCTATAAGTTTATCCACAAAATAGATACGCGATTCGAACATCTTTTCGAAGAACATCACTGTTCCCTTTGCCTGAGTAGCCATCACGATGGCGCAGCTCATCATGTCAGACGGGAATTGAGGCCATGTATCATCGGCAACTACAGGGATGGCATTGCCGAAATCTTTCAATACTTCGAGATCCTGTCCGCCCGGTAGAAAGATTTTTCCTTCGTTAGGATAGAGCTCTAGTTTAACATTAAACCTTTCGAAAACTCGCCTTGTCATCCAGAAATTTCTTGTGACTACACCGTTTACTGTTAGCTCCCCGCCGGTAGCGGCAGATAAGCACAGGAAGCTTGCAGCTTCAATATGGTCGCCCTGGATTGTGTGTTCGGCTCCGTGGAGTTTTTCGACGCCTTCAATTGTGATGGTATTTGTCCCGAGCCCTGAAATTTTGCCGCCCATCTTATTTAAGAGGTCGCCAAGGTCGCATACATGGGGTTCTGATGCAGCATTTCGGATGATGGTTTCGCCTTCAGCAAGGACTGCTGTTATCATTATGTGTTCTGTGGCTGTCACGCTTGCTTCATCAAGGAATAGGTCTCTCCCCTTGAGCCTGTCGTTTGCCTTGAAACGATATGGTTTTTCTTCGTATTCTACCGATGCTCCGAGCGATATCAAACCATAAAAATGGCCGTCAAGGCGCCTTCTGCCTATTACATCGCCTCCTGGTGGCCAGAGTGATGCCTGTCTTACTCTATTCAAGAGAGGACCTGCGAAGAGAAGAGATGTTCTGACCTTTGTGCAATGCTCTCTTGAGATGTCGGGATTAACTATGGATGGCGTCATCATTGTCAGAGTATTGCCGCTAAAGTTTACGGCCGTTCCTATATCCTGAGCTATCTTAAGCATCACAGTAACATCTACGATATTGGGGACATTATGAAGTATGACCGGTTCTTCAGTCAAAATAGATGCCGCAATCATAGGAAGAACGGCATTCTTATTTCCGCTTACAGTGACTTCTCCTCCTATGGGAGACCTTGTACCCTCAATTATAAAACTCTTCATTTTATCTGAAATCCTCTTTATGGATTATACTTTTGTAAGAAAGTTTAACTTTATATATTCTAGGGCATCTTCCTTGGTATTTATAACTTTATCATTCTGCAATTCTGTAATATTTTTTAAAATTTCTCCGAACTTAGGTCCTGGTATGAATCCAAGTTCAATTAAGTCTCTGCCTTTTATGAGTTCTTCGGGAAGTTCCCTTACTCCATTGAGCTCAATAAGTTTATCTAATAAATAGATGAAAGAATCAGTAAATTTGTTGCTGGACATGCAATCAATTCTATGCAGTTCGAGTTCAAGAGGAAAGGTGGATTCGGCTATTAGGGCTTTATATTTGGAAGGGCGCATATCGCAAACAGAGGCGAAGCGCATGTGATTTTTAACGGCAAAGCAGACATTATCAATAAAATTAGATGGGAATCTCAATTCCTTAAGAATTCTTTCGGCAATAGTTGTGCCATGTTCTGCATGGCATATGAATTTTTCATTGCCGTCCTCTCCGATTGAGAAGGTCTGAGGTTTTCCGACATCGTGGAGAAGGACTGCCCACGCCAATTCATCTGATGGGACAGGCATATTGGAGAGCATGAGTTTTGTATGTTCGAAGACATCGCCTTCAGGATGATATTTTTCAGGTTGAGCTATTCCTTTCATTGCTGATATATCCGGCAGCAGGACAGATAAAAGTCCTGTCTCATCCAGAAGAGAGAGAGCTTTATCAGGGCAGGGGCCTGTGAAGATTTTAGTAAGTTCGTCTCTGACTCTTTCTTGGGATAGAAGTTGAGTCTTTGAAGAGAGTTTTTTAATCGCTGTGATGATTTCATCATCTATTGAGAAATCGAATCTTATGCCAAATCTTATGGCTCTAAGCATTCTTAAGTAGTCTTCATTAAAACGATCTTCGGCATGTCCAATTGTCCTAAGGATGCCTTTTTTTAGGTCTGAGATGCCATCTGCGAAGTCTAATATGTGATTTTCGAGAGGGCTATAATAGAGAGCATTAATAGTGAAATCTCTTCTTTTTGAGTCTTCCTGAGGAGTTTTAGCGTACTCTACTGATTCTGGATGCCTGCCGTCGGTATATCCTGACTCTTTTCTGAATGTAGCTACTTCATAATTGATGGAGTTTTCGACGACATTAACTATGCCGAATGCTTCGCCAATATTATAAGTTTTTTGGAAAATGGATTGTATGTCTGAAGGCAGGGCGGAAGTAACGATGTCTATGTCCTTAATTTGTCGTCCAAGAATGGAATCCCTGACGCATCCACCGACAAAGAAAGCATCAAAGCCTTTTTGCCTGAGGACATTAAAGATTTGTAATGCCCCATTATATAATTCAGATTTTTTAAAATTTATCATTGAGAAATCACGAGCTAAGTGTTCGAGCTATGAAGTTTTTTAACCGATTGGTTTGGAATATATTTTATCAGGAGCTCCCTGAAATTTCCGCTTTTTTGAAGACAAGTCTTTCTTTGTCTGTAGGAATGGAGCTATCCTTGAGTTGTCGATGAGATATATCCAGTCCTTGCCCAGCGGAAAAGTGGAAGAGTCAATTTTGATATAGCGGTAGTTATTAAACTGTTTTCCGATGTTTATAGTGAATGAGTCACCGCTGAAAGTTTCTACGCTTAAAGTGTAAGGTTTGTCCAAGCCGGTAGTTTCTGCAGCAGTAGAAGGGTTGGCGACAGAGTCAAATTTAAGAGACTCGAGGGATGATACGACTGAATAAACATTGTCTATATTTATATCAGGATCATCTTTCTTTTTATCATAGAGCTCAAACTCTGCATTCTGATTTTTCTTGAGTATTGTCCAGATAATAATATCTTTGCCTTTTGTAAGCTGCATTTTCTTTATGTCTTTTATTACTACAAATTTGCTGCTCAGGAATTCTTTTGCTGAATATTTTGTTTCAGATAAGCTTTCTTCTGTCAATACAGGTACTTTCGAGTCAGATTCGAGTATGTATCGGCCTCTTGTTATATTGGATGCTCCGAGTGAGTCAATTCTTCTTACTCCTGCGATCAAGGAGCAGATTTCTTTCTTGTCAGTTCCGATTATGCGGATTTGGGTTCCAGAATTTTTGTCTTTGTCAGAAGGAGGAAGAAGTTTTAATGCTCTGAGCTGAGATGGCTCGATATTGACTACTTGAACAGCCTTCAGAGATGAAAGTTCCTGCAGGAAATTATTTACTTTTTCCTTATCTGACGGATAGTTAAAGTAGTTTCCGACTGACCATTGTCCATCTGTATTTCTTATAAGATTTACGCTTCGTCCACCGGGTTTTACTATTTTGATTTCTCTGATATCACTTTCGGCGAAATTATCCAAAATGGCTTTGCCAATCTTGTTATTGTAGGAGAAGAGAAATGCATTCTGAGTAAATAGAATTCCAAGCGATATAACGGATAGGACAATGGCCGAAATTATAAGAATGTATGCATTTTTTGCTGTCATAGTTATATCAAATCTTAAGTGAATTTATGTTTGTTTTGTGTCTGCGTTTTCTTAAAATTCCGACGGTGATTCCAATGAAAGTAATGATGATTGGAATTAGCGCTACATCAAAAAATATTATCATGGCTTTGGTATTGTCTAGTTTTGACCTAAGCTGTTTACGGATATTCTGGAGTTCAATTTTAGTTTTCTTGGAGTCTTTCTTGAATTTCTGTAAGGCTTTTAGTTCTTTTGGAGTCAGATTGACTAAGTCTTTCGAGGCCATTGTGCCCTGTATTTTTGAAATGGAAGACTCTGTTTCGACTAGCTTTTTCTGGAGATCAGAAAGTTTGTCCTGATATATCCTTGCCGTTTCATTGTAGAGGTCTTCAAGTCTTGTGAATGTTCTTTCAACAGAAGACCTTGATCTGATGGCCATTATATCTGTGTCGCCTGATAGAATGTCAACGGCATTGAGAACGAAATCTATATTGCTATTTATCATAGAGAATATGGGTTTGTCATTAGTCTTTTTTTCAACCACGCAAAAGTTATTGAAAAGCATATCCACATCTCCTACAAGTATGACATTGCCTTGTTTTGAAGACTGTTTCAGATAGTTTTTATCCGAACCATCTTTTTGAGCATATCCGACGCCTTCAGGATAGGCTGTTTCGAAGAATCCTGATAAATGAAGCGCGAGATTTATAGGATGGTTTAAACTTTTGAAATCAATTGTAAGTTCTTCCGGAGAAAGGTAATAATTGAATCCTTTGCAGTAGTTAGCATAAGAAGAAGTGTAGAAGAGCACCGTGGATGTAAACATACTGCTTGAGGAACTATTTTTGGTTTTTGCAAAGCCCCCGCTGAATATTAGATTGAGAGAATTTAGTCCTGACATCACTAGAGTATCCTTGTTCATAGATGCAGGCGAGATGTTGAGGACTGCCGGATGAACCTTGCCTGAAGGGTCATTTGGCGATCTGAAAGCATTTTCGGGTGAAATGACAACTTCTTCTGATTTCGAGAAAGTCAATCCCCATGCATTGAGTAATTTAGGCAGATTTGAAGCATCAGGCAGAATGGGTGTCTGGCTTAGCGGATCTCGCTGAGTTACGCCGCCTTTGATCACACAGTAGGGGTCTAGGAAAATGATGACGCTGCCGCCTTTTAGAAGATACTGGTCGATGGCAAATTCAGTTTCTTTGGATAAGTTCACAGGATGAATCACGAGAAGTACCTTTATTTTGTCATCTATGGTTACGCTGTTATATGCGACCTCTTTAACTTCAAACGACTGATTGAGTTCCTGAAGAAATATCCATGGAGGGCTTTTTGTAAATCTTGATGGAATCAGTCCTGATATACCACCCATTACAGGCAGACTGCTAAGGACTCCGACTGTCGGTTTTTCCGGATGAGTGATGTCGTAGATTGAACGGGTGATGTCATACTCGACTGTCTTTTCGTTGGCCGGAGAGAGGAAAGCTATTGTGCTATTTCTATTTAGATAACTGACTGTAAGACCGAAGTAGCATTTGTCTCCTGATGGGAGATTATTGGGTTGAATATTATCCATAATGGCCGATTCCTCTGCGTCTGAATCGGGGATCGGATCGTAGTATTCGACAATGATTTTTCCTTTTGAGTAAGAGCTGTAGGTTCTAAGAAGGTCTTCAATTCTTTCTGCGTAAGAGCTTAGTTGAACTGGCATCCTATTGTCGCTGTAGGAGCGATAGAACCGAATGGTTACGGGTTGGTGTAACCCTTTAAGGATATTTCTTGTCCCTTGGGAAAATGTGTATAGTTTGTCTGTCGTAATGTCAACAGGACTGCTGAAAACCATACTGACAAAAAAGTTTAGATTGAGCAACACGATAAGTAGTGCCGACATGGAAAGAACAGTAGTAATGCTGGAATTATTTTCGAGTCGTCTTACGGATGATTTAATATTTTTGCAGTAGAATTTTGACTTGAGAATCATACATGAAGAAGCAAGTCCGAAGATGATGATTGAAATAAAATAAGTGATGTCAGATAATTCGAAACTTCCTTTCTGGATAAAACTGAAGTGTGGGAAAAGGCTTAGCTCTGAGAGCATATCTGTCATCCATACCGGAGCCCAGGAAGTGAAGAGGTTGTTCAGTGACGGGTGACCGATCAAAAGAAGGAAAACGCAGATTACCAGGTTTAATATGAATGCGATAATTTGATTCTTACACAGTGTAGAAGTGATAGACCCTATAGCTACATAACACCCCGATAAAAGTATGCTTGCGATATATCCTGCGAATATAAGATTATTGTCAGGATTCCCAAGATAGTTAACAGTAATTATCAGAGGGAATGTGAGGATAAGCGAGACGATTATTATCCCCCATGTGGCGATGAATTTTCCTATAACTGCCTGAGTAATTGAAATAGGCATAGTAAGAAGTAGTTCGATTGAGCCTGATTTCTGTTCCTCAGACCACATTCTCATTGAAAGCGGCGGAATAAGAACCAGAAAGAGCCATGGGAAAAAGCTGAATAAACTATATGACAGCGATGCCTGATTGTTTCCCAGGAAGTTACCGAAAGGGTCAGATCCGAATGTAGTTAAACCTGACAAGAGCAGAAAAATAATGATGAAAATATAGGCTAAAGGAGATATAAAATATGAGACTAACTCCTTTCTTGCTATGGAGATAATTGCAGGGGTCGAGGTCTTAATACTATTTAGCAATCTCTTTATCATTGTAGTGTAAGTTTCCTGAATGTTTCGGCCAAACTACCGCCGTTTTTTAAGCAAAGTTCTTTTGTTGTTCCTTCAGCAACTATTTTTCCATTGGCGATGATGATAATTCTCGAGCAGCATATTTGGGCTTCTTCCAGGACATGAGTCGAAAGCAGTATCGCTTTAGTTTTGCTCATCTCTCTTATCAGGTTATGAATGTGAGACTTTTGATTGGGATCCAACCCATCAGTTGGCTCATCGAGTATGAGATAAGGCGGATCATGAATAAGCGCCTGCGCCAGACCTGTCCTCCTAGTGTATCCTTTTGATAAAGTGTCAATTGACTGATGAGCTACTCTTTCAAGTCCGCAGATGCTGATCACTTTCTCGATGGAAGGTTTCAACTTATTTTTTTCTATCCGTCTTATGGATGCGCAGAACTTAAGAAATTCCATTACAGTCATGTCTTTGTATAATGGACTATTCTCAGGGAGATAGCCAATAAGCAGCTTTGATGCGATGGGATTTTCTTCTGCGTCAAAATCTCCAATGTGAATCGAACCTGATGTGGGTGCTAAATAGGAAGTAAGCATCTTCATCGTAGTGCTTTTGCCGGCTCCGTTCGGGCCGAGAAAACCGACGACTTCACCGATTTTTACATTAAATGATATGGAATCTACTGCTGTAAAAAATCCAAATGTCTTAGTTAAATTATCCGCTTTAATCATAGTGTAGGTATTATTCAGCGATGGAGCCGCCCCATTTGGTTAAGCGGGATTTGATGAACTCGACTATTTTGTTATGAGTCTCCTTGCCATTCCCATCCACAGACATAGGTTCTCCGAATTCAATATAGACATCTTTATCTCTGCTGACTCTTCCAAAATCTTTTATTTTTTTACCGTTGCCCCAGAAATCAGTTTTGACCGCTATGGGAATGACCATCACATCAGCTTTTTTTGCAAGTTTTACTCCGACACTGTTAAACTCTTTTGGTTTGAACTGCACACTTCTTGTGTGTTGAGGGAAAACAATTATCGAACGGCCTGACTTAAGTTTTTCTACGCCCTCTTCAAGGATAACTCTTAAATCATCCATGGGGTTATGCCTGCCTACAACTATAGGAAGCGTCCCTCTCATTATCGGGCCGAAATAGAAAGATTCTACTAATTCTTTTTTGACTACAAAACTTGATGGTTTTCTTGGGCAGATCAGACCTGGTAGCAGAAAAGTCTCCAGCGTACTCATATGGTTGCCGACGAATACTACGGGATTTTGAACTTTGTCAATATTGGATAAACCGCTAACATGGATTTTACCTCCGCATCCTTCAACGGACCTTAAAGCGTAGTATGACGATTCACACCAGTCTTCTATGGAGTAACGGCCTTTCTTGCGAATTACATAGTTTGAGCTAGCTATAAGCCTTATCATTCTATAGAAGAAGAAAAACCTCGAATTCAACAAAAGGTAATCTCCCAATATTTTTTTTCTATCAGGCGGTGTGTCGTAACAATCTCCCCTGAAATCATAATTCATTATCATACGAAAACTCTTTAATGGCATTTAAAGTTTTGTTATAAACTCATTAATAGCTTTAGAATATCTTTTATTATTTTTCCGTCAAGATTCTAATCTATAATAAGCAATTAAGCGTGGCTATCAAGTTCTATTTGCGCTAAACTTCCTCTTAATCATAAATAACATATAGGTTTTAACTGATGTTTGGTTTTCAAAAAAGCAAA
Source organism: Lentisphaerota bacterium (assembly GCA_037127655.1). Classification (GTDB taxonomy): domain Bacteria; phylum Verrucomicrobiota; class Lentisphaeria; order Victivallales; family GWF2-38-69; genus GWF2-38-69. The sequence goes on along the minus strand of JBAXXY010000006.1, from coordinate 26,080 downwards.
AAAGAATTTAGTTTTGCTGAGATAAAGAAGGGCAATCTTTCCTGCGAAAAATGCAATAAATCATTTTCCATAAAGAACATGCCGCCTTTTACTCTTGCAAAATGCCCTCACTGCTCTGAATATAACTTTATTCCTTGCACCATAAGAAATTACTGCATTTTTAAACCGCTAGGCGGCGGCGGAAGCGGGAGCGTTTATAAGGCTTATGACATTGAGTTGTCAAGATATGTGGCTATAAAAACTCTTTGTGCCTCCTCTATTTCCGGCTCTGCAGAAACTGCTCTTGGTGTGTTTCTAAAGGAGTATGCCATAGGAAAGAAGATGCACGAACATCAGAATATCTGCAAAACTTACGATATGTTTGAATGGAATGCCGGATATTACATGGTTCTTGAATTCGTGGACGGTTTCCGACTCGATAAACTTGTTCAACCGGAGCATCTTCCATCTCCAAAAGATGTGATATTCTGGGCAAAACAAATTCTCTCTGCTCTTCAGCATCTCTATAATTTGGGATATCTTTACAGAGACATAAAACCGCAAAATATAATAATAGCAAGTGTCGGCAACTTGCTCAAAATAATAGATTTTGGATTGTCGTGCAAGGTTGACGAAGCAAATGAGAAACGAAATGTGATAGAAGGCTCTCCAGAATTTAATATTGCTCCTGAGCGTGTTACTTTTAGCGGCGAAGACATGAGAAGCGAGATTTACGGTCTGGGTATGCTTATGTATTATTGTTTAACGGGAAATACTTTCTACAAAGCAAATACTGTAAAAGAGCTAATAAGCCTACATCATGCTCCTTTTAGAGTTTCAGATCTGTCTAAGAAATTGACCAATGTGCCGACCGATTTAGCTATCGCTGTAGGTAAAATGATTAAAAAAGAGCCTGAACTCAGGTATCAATCATACAAAGAAGCTTATATTGCGCTGGAATCAATAGCTATCTAAGAAAGGACTATTTTGCATTGAGTAATATTATATATCTAGTTGATGCCTATGCTCATATTTATAGGGGGTATCATGCCATACAGTCGTTAAAAACAAAGGATGGCAAACCCTCTAATGCTGTTTTTGCTTTGTGCAAATTCCTGCTTTCTATCAGGAAGGATTTTAAACCTGAAACTGGCGCATTTGTATTTGATAAAGGCGCTCCTGCCGACAGACTAAAAATTCACCCCTCATACAAGGCCAACAGACCGGGAATGCCCGATGACATGAGATGCCAGATAGAAACGATAAAAGAATTGATAGCCGGCTTCGGCTGGACGATAATAGAAAAAGATGGATATGAGGCAGATGATCTGATAGCCACCATCGCAACATCCATGAGCACCAGGAGCGTAAGGATACTTACAAATGACAAGGATATTTCGCAGGTTGTCGATGACAGGATTACTATTCTTGCCGTGAACTCTTTCACAAAGGAAGTCGAGGAACGCAATATCGAGAATGTCATAAAGAAATACGGAGTAAAACCTGACCAGATTGTTGACTATCTTTCTATGATAGGAGACTCATCAGACAATATTCCGGGTTTGCCTGGGGTCGGTCCCAAGACAGCCGCAAAACTTCTCGAGGAATTTGGAAATATTGAAAATATATATTCATCTCTGGATAAACTTAAAACAGAAAAACTCAGGTCTTTATTTGCCGACAATAGAGAAATACTCAGGCGTAATGTAAGTTTAATTACATTGGACAGGAATATTCCTATTGATGGAATTAAAACTGCCAGTGATTTAAACCTCAAGGCTCCGAATTGCAAAATTCTGGAAAAAATTGCAGCAGAGTACGAACTTCGTTCTTTGCACTCCGTGCTTGAGGAACTTGGAGATAGAGCGCCGATACAGGAAAGTCTTTTTGACTTTTAGTTTACATAAGAATTACACAGGTACTTAAATGAAAAATTTGGAATTTTATAATACTGTTAAAAAGATACTGCTCAAGGATAGCCGTTATGCTCCTGATGCTTACGAGTTCATTAATGATGCTGTAATCTTTACAGTTAAGCTTTTCGAACAACAGGAGAAAGGAAAGTCCAGGCATGTGACAGGAGTAGAACTTCTTATAGGAGTAAAGGAATTTGCTATTAAGAAGTTCGGCCCGATGGCCTATGAGATTTTTCAGGAATTGGGAATCAGAGATGGCATGAGTGTAGGCAATATAGTTTTTAATATGCTTGACTATGGTTTGCTTTCGAAAACAGAGAAAGATTCTCTCGAAGACTTCAGGGTCGATTTTAACTTCGAGGAAGAACTTAAAAAGCCTTTTATGCCAAGACAGTTAAAGCGAAATAAATCCCTACCAAAGATAGCGTAGTTTTGTATCATGGGCATTTTACCCATGTAGAATTGGAGTTTTTTATGAAAAGAGTCTATATAAAAGATGTCTTTAATAAATGTGAAATAGGTAAAGTTGTTACTGTCGCAGGCTTCGTCAGAACAAGAAGAGATTCCAAAGGCGGTTTTTCATTTATAGAGCTCAATGATGGTTCCTGCTTCAGGAATCTGCAGATTCTCGCCGAAACATCTCTTGATAACTACTCCTCAGAAATTGTAAAACTCTTCCCTGGAAGTTCAGTAGTTATAAATGGTACTATCGTTAAATCCCCTGGCGCTGAACAAGTAGTGGAGCTGAAAGCTCAGACTATAAGAGTAACAGGTTTTTGCAATCCTGAAGAGTATCCTCTGCAAAAGCAGAAAATATCATTTGAAAGACTTCGGGAAGTTGCCCATTTGAGGCCAAGAACAAATAGTTTTGGAGCTATTGCCAGACTTAGAAATCACCTTTCGTTTGCCACTCATAATTTCTTTCAGGAAAGAGGATTTCTCTATGTGCATTCGCCGATAATTACCTGTAGCGACTGCGAAGGGGCAGGGGAGATGTTTCAAGTGACCACTTTGGATGTAAACGCTCCACCCAGAGATGATTCAGGCAGGATTGATTATGCTCAGGATTTCTTCGGGAAAAAGGCGAGTTTGACCGTGAGCGGACAACTTGAAGGAGAAACTTATGCGTGTGCATTGGGCAATATTTACACCTTCGGTCCGACTTTCAGGGCAGAGAATTCAAACACAAGACGGCATCTTGCCGAGTTCTGGATGATTGAACCTGAGATGGCCTTTGCGGACATCAATGATGATGCGGATTTGGCGGAAGATTACATCCGTTACCTGATGAGATCTGTCCTTATGAATTGTGATGAAGATTTAAAATTCTTTGATGACAGGATCAGTAAAGGTCTTATTGACAATTTGTCAAAGATCGAAGGGAGTTCCTTTAAAAGAATAGATTATACTGAGGCGATAAATATTCTTGAGAAATCAGGAGAGAAATTTGAGTTTTCAATTAAATGGGGCGTAGATATGCAGTCAGAACACGAACGCTACCTTACAGAAATTCACTTCAAAGCTCCGGTAATTGTTATGAATTACCCAAAGGAAATAAAATCTTTCTATATGCGGGAAAATGATGATGGAAAGACTGTCGCGGCTATGGATGTTCTTGTCCCAGGCGTCGGTGAAATTATCGGCGGCAGTCAGAGAGAGGAAAGGTATGAACGGATTTTTGAAAGGATTAAAAGCATGGGACAAGACCCGAAAGACTATTGGTGGTACCTTGACTTGCGTAAATTTGGTTCTGTTCCTCATGCAGGGTTTGGTCTGGGTTTCGAAAGAATGGTGCAGTTCTGCAGCGGTATGAATAACATTCGTGATGTGATTCCATATCCCCGAACGCCTAATAATGCTGATTTTTAAATTAACCTCTTTACTTTCATACTCAATTACCCTTAAATTGGATTCGCAAAAGTAAATATTAATTAGCTGTTTTAGTTATGAAAAGAATTAAGGTAATAGCCGTTGATGACGAAATAATAATCTTGAGCATTGTCAAAATGCTTCTTGAGCAGGATGATTTCGATGTGACTACCTGTACATCAGGCAAAGAGTGTCTGGAACTCCTGGAAAAGAATGAATATGATCTGGCTTTATTGGACATAATTATGCCTGAAATGAATGGGCATGAGCTCTGCAAAAAAATTCTTCAGAAATACAAAGATCTGATGGTTATATTTCTGACCGGAGCAACTGGTGACGATATCCTGCAGAAATCTTATGCCGTTGGCGGTTTTGATTATATATCAAAACCCGTGCATAAATTTGAGGTTATATCCAGGATAAATAATGCGATGCGCGTCAAGAGGGCAGAGCTTCAGCTCAAGAGCACCCTTGAAATTCTCGAGGAGAAAAACGAAATTCTCAAAAAACAAGTCATTCTTGATGGTTTGACTCAGCTTTATAATCACAAGTACATTGTTGAACAGTTTAGCAAAAGATTTGATGAGGCAATCCGATACGGTCAGCAATTAAGCATCATAATGTTCGATATAGATCACTTCAAAGATGTGAATGACACTCATGGACATCTATTTGGAGACACAGTGCTTCTTAAACTTTCTGACTGCTTTAAGTCCAACTTGAGAAAAGTGGATTTTGTTGGCAGATATGGCGGGGAAGAATTCCTTCTTATATTGCCCAATACCCCGTTAGAAAATGGAGCATATGTCGCGGATTTCCTTAGGAAGAAAATCAATGAAATATCTTTTACTGAAAAACCAGGCTTTAGGTTTACTATAAGTGGCGGGGTCAGTGGAATTGAGGGTAAAAAGGATTTTATAGAAATGCTAACAAGCTCAGACAAACTTCTTTATAAGGCAAAAGAAAATGGCAGAAATAGAATCGAATTCTAAAGATATAAAAAACTACGAGTTAGAGACTATTATTTCCCACTATGGCGAAGATAGGGAACAATATATGGGGGCAGTAGTTCCTCCTATATTCCAGAATTCGCTTTTTACCTTTGAGACATGGGATGATATCAGCGCGGCATTCGATGATCCTGTCAATAACTGCATCTATACCCGCGGCCGTAATCCATCAGTCGCTTTGCTTGAAGAAAAAATTGCCAAAATAGTTGGTGGCGAAAAGGCCAAGATGTTCAGTTCAGGGATGGGAGCAATTTCTTCTGCGATACTGCATTTCGTCAAAGGCGGCGACCATATTATTACGCTCAAGAATATCTACGGTCCGGCAAGCAACTTCATGAATAAGTATCTGCGCGCCAAGATGAATATTGATGTGACATTCCTGTCAGGAACGGATACCCAAGAATTCAAATCTTCAATCAGGCCTAATACAAAGCTTATCTATCTTGAAAGTCCAGCGACTGCCGTTTTCTCCCTTCAGGACATCAGAGCAATTGCCGATATTGCAAAAGAACACAATATAAAGACCATAATAGACAATACCTGGGCGACTCCTATATTTCAGAAACCTATTGAGATGGGCATAGACCTTGAAGTTCACTCATGTTCAAAATACATCGGCGGACACAGCGATGTCGTAGCAGGAGTAGTCATCGGAAAAACAAAAGATATAGATGAAATTTTTCTCAACGAACACGCCTTCTTGGGAGCTAAACTTTCTCCGTTTGAAGCATGGCTTCTTATGCGGAGCCTGAGAACTTTGCCTGTTCGTATGCTCAGACACCAGGAAAATTCTCTGCGCGTAGCCGAATACCTTGAAAGTCATCCGAAAATTAAACAGGTTTATCATCCGGGATTAAAGAGCTTTCCTCAATATGAACTCGGGAAGAAACAGATGACAGGCTACACAGGACTGATGAGTTTTGTAATTGACTGCGAAGAGCTTGATAAGATTAAAGCTTTTGTGAATAACCTCAAATTATTTAAAATAGGCGTAAGTTGGGGTGGTCATGAAAGTCTGGTTTTTGCTCCTGCTATCGGCTACCTCAAGGAACTTCCACCCGAGCAGTTCAAAGCCATGGGTATTTCTCTTGGCACTATTCGTATTTCAGTCGGTCTTGAACACAAGGAAGACCTTGTTCGCGATCTGGAAGAATCATTGTCCCTGGTTTAGGCTTTCCGATTTCATAACATCGAAGAATATTTTAAGGAGTAACTTTCATGAAGTTAGTGATTGCTATTGGTATTCTTGTAACTTTATTCTTAAGCATAAATTGCTTAGCATCTGATGCTGATTATAAATCCGTTTCCAGCGGCGTTAAGTATCAATATATCGGAGAATACAGTACAGAAAGGCTGGATAAAATTTTAACAACTGAACTAACTGAGTTCACTAGTTTTTCAGTTACTTATCCGCCTGCTGAAAACGCCGTAAAGTTATATAAAGTCATCTACAATACAGTCATTCCAGAACAGAATAACCGTCCTGTAACTGTTTCGGGTTTGATTGCTCTCCCTGAAGTTAAATCCAAAACTTTACCTCTTGTCTCTTATCAGCATGGGACCATTTTTACTAAAACCGAAGTTCCATCGTCTCCTGATAATTCAATAGAAACGCGTATTATGCTCGCAGCTTTTGCCGGTCATGGATATATCGTGATTGCCTCTGATTACATAGGAGTCGGAGAGTCTAATGAACCAAACAGCTGGATGGTCAAAGAAAGCACTGCCCAGGCATGCTTTGATATGCTTCAAGTAACTCAGGTCGTATGCGCAGATCTGGGTGTCACGCCAGGAGATTTATTTCTGAGTGGCTGGTCTCAGGGTTCTTTCAGTACATTAGCATTCCTGAATCGCATCGAAACAATAGGTCTGGGGGTAAAAGCCGCCGCAATGGCCAGTTCTCCAAATGATATCTACCTGGCATTTAATCGCTGGATACATGTTTCCTCTGATTTGGATGTTCAATGGCTTGTAGGCACGGCGGCTATGCTCGTTTTTGCGTATGAAAATTATTACAATATCCCAGGTTTAAGCATTACTGCAATAAAACCTGAATATTTGAAAACAGCCAAGGATTTTTATGACTTTAAGATTGCATGGGAAGAAGCCGCAAAAAAACTGCCGCAAAAATCAAAAGACCTTTTCCAGGAAAATTTTATCAATGAAAGTTCATTTGTAACAAATCCGTTTTATAAACAACTGCAGCTGAATAATTCATACAACTGGAGATTCAAGACACCAACCCGTTTCTATTACGGTCTGATTGATGAAGTGGTTACTCCTTATATGGTGCATCTGCCCGTCGAGTATCAGAAAACTTTAGGAGCAGAAACTCCTAATGCTGTTTATGCAGGAGACAAAGCAAACCACAGGGGAACTTTCCTTTACGGAGTCAAAGACCAGATGGCTTGGTTTGACAGTTTGAGAAATAATTAAACTTTGGATTATCATGATAGATATCAATAAGTATTTTGAGAGGATCAATTACAAAGATAAAGCTGATATTTCCTATGAGACACTCAGAGAAATCCACAGAGCTCAGGTGTTTTCAGTGCCTTTTGAGAATCTTGAAATCCATGACACATCAAGCGACCCTGAAAATTTGAGAAGACTCGACGAGCAAACTCTTGTTAATAAAATAATAGGACAAAAACGGGGCGGAGCTTGCATGGAAATGAACGAATTGTTTGCTCTTGTCCTGATACAGCTGGGATTCAATGTAAGAAGGCTAATTGCCAGCGTTACGCCTTCAAGAAGAAGAACCCACAAATGCCTTCTAATTACTATTGGCAATGACAAATTTCTTGCTGATACGGGTTTTGGCGGCAACGGCATCATTGAACCTCTGCCTCTTATAACCGATACTCCGTTAAAACAGTTCTCTGAGACATTTAAACTTACGCTTGAGCATCCGAGGTCTGATGAGATAGAAGAGTATGTCCTCTATTCACTTATCAAAGAGGAATGGGTAAATTTATATTCTTTCCCTTGTTCAGTTCATCTGCCGGAGGAATATGAACCATTGAATTATTTCAATTCTCATTCAAAAAAGTCTTTCTTTGTCCAGAACAGGATAGTTACAAAACCAACGCCCGAAGGAAGAATTATTCTTCACAACTACAACTTAAAGATACGCCATGACGGCCATCAGGAAACAATTACCGTTAAAGAAGAAGAGTATTTAAGCATACTGGATAAATACTTCTCTCTGAAACTCCCGACATCCACAATCTTTAAACCGATACCAACCAAAGAAAATAATGCATAGTACAAACCACCATCCAATCAAAAGATTTGAGAGCGATGTGCTTGTTATCGGCGGAGGCATGGCGGGATTTTTTGCCGCTATTCGTGCGGTTGAAAAAGGGCAAAAGGTTGTAATGGTGGATAAAGGCACTGTGGGCCGCTCCGGTTTCACTCCATGGGCAAACACTTTCAGCATCTTTGATGAATCACTAGGGGACAAGTCAGAAGACTGGATAAAGGGTGTTCAGGCAAAAGGCGAATACCTGGTTAATCTGGACTACTTTAACATGCAAATAGAGGATTCTCTTGCCCGTTATAAGGAACTTTTGAAATGGGGAATTGTAGATGAGCGTCCAGAATGGGATAAGGACAGCTCAATATCAGCTCGCAAATATCTTTCAGGGCATGACCGCCGCATTTTGATGCCTAAAGTTTTAAAGGAAGCCGGAGTCACGATGGTTCAGCGCGTAATGATAACCGACCTCCTGAAAAGTTCTGACTGTGTCGTAGGCGCAATTGGTTTTCAGATCGAAAGCAATGAAACAATGGTTTTTCGAGCAAAAGCAACTGTCCTTTGCGCTGGCGCGGGTGGGTACAAGGCACCTGGCTATCCGATACATTGTTCCACCTTCGATGGTGATGCAATGGCTTATCGTGCAGGAGCAAGCATTGCTGGCAAGGATTTTATGGATTTTCATTTTACCGGGGATATTCATCCATGGGATGTATTTGGAATGGAGGAGGAAGTCTTTGTAAATCGCATTTATCCGACAAAAGGTCCCACAGATGAAGGACCTTGTATAAGTATAGATCCAGCATTCAACATCCATAAAGATGCGCCGCCATTGACCGAATTCATGCCTGAAGAAGCTCCACTGCCAGAAACAACCGATCCTCGTAATAAGGGGAAAAGTCTGATGCCCAAAATGCCCAAAGGCAATATCATTATGGGAGCGGCAACGGGATTAGGTGTCCACAAATCTGAAGGTGTTTGGCCTGTAAATAAGGAGTGTTTTTCTGGAGTTCCAGGGTTGTACGCAGCAGGTGACGCATTGGCATCCATGATTTGTGGCGCTTCTTATCCGACCACCGGCATGGGTTTGGCCGGCTCAGCCGTTCAGGGTTACCGTGCCGGGGATGCTGCCGCAACATTTGCTCTACAATGTGACAAACCCACTGTTGCAACCGATATAATTGACTCAATCTCAGAGAGCATATTTGCCCCTTTAAATGCTTCTAAAGGTTTTAATCCTAGATGGGTTAGCCAGGTGTTACTGAATACTATGGCGCCATATTACATTTTATTGGTTATGGAAAAAAGTCGTTTGGAGAGCGCATTGACGCAGATTGAGTTTATGCAGGAACACATTGTCCCAAGGATGAGGGCGAAGGACCATCACGAACTGCGCCTGGTTCATGAGACTGGCAACATGGTTTTGAATGCCGAGATGAAGTTGCGCGCCTGCCTGATGCGAACAGAAAGCAGAGGCAATCACTACCGTCAGGATTTTCCTGCGCGAAATGATAAAGAGTGGCTTGCATGGGTTTTAATAAACAGAGGCAGTGACGGCAAAATGAAGTTGAAGAAAGAATCAGTGCCTGACGCATGGAAGGGGAACTTGAGTCAGCCTTACAATGAACGCTACCCACGGCGCTTTCCAAGTGAATTGGAATTTCTCGGTATCAAAGAAAAAAGCGGAGGCAAATAGTATGGCGGTGGAATTGTGTAAAATTGAACTCTGTAACGGTTGCGGAACTTGCGTTATTAGTTGTCCATGCGATGTCTTTAGAGTTGATAAAGAGAAGAAGAAAACAACAATTGCTTATCCAGAAGAATGCCAGGTCTGCAGTATGTGCACAATTTACTGCCCAATGGGTGTCCTGGCTGTTACACCCGAAAAAGTTACCAAGCCGATTACGGCATATATGTAAGTTTTTATTGTTAAAACCTTACAGCGTTTCTTTTTTCGTACTGAATATATTCGTATCAACTATACTTCTTATACGAATATCTCTCTGGGGATATGGTATTTCTATATTAGCTTCTTTGAGATGTGAGTAAATTTTCTTTCTTATTTCTGAAGCTACATGCACCTTGAGCGCCCTTTTGGTAAAGGCTTTTAGTTCATAGTTAATTGCGCTGTCGGCAAAATCTGTTACATCGACAGTCGGATGAGGTTTGGCAAATACATTTTCAGTCGAAGTAGCTGCTTTTATAAGAATCGCTATTACTGCATTGGGTTCTGCGTCGTAGGAAATTCCTATTCTTATTGTTATGCATGTTGTAGCGCTGATGGTTTCATTAACTACAGTGTTATTAACAAGTTCAGAATTCGGAACAATGAGAGTTACTCTTGAAAAGGTGACAAGTTCCGTCGAACGAATCCTTATTTTTTTAACTTCGGCTACTTCTTTATTGTATAGGAGAAGGTCGCCTACTTTAATGGGCCGTTCTATCAGGAGAACGAAACCCGAGAAGAAGTTTTTGAAGAATTCCTGAAGCGCAAAACCTATACCTACAGACAAGCCGCTTATTATGAAGGTCAACGCGGTCATATTGATTCCAAGCGCATAAACAAATATTACGACAGAGAAAACCACCCCCATATACCCGATGGTCGTAATGACTGCCTTCTGCGTCCCGTTGTCCATGCTCGTGTATGGTAGCACTTTGCTTTCTGCCAGGCTCTGAATGCCTTTAAAGATGTAGTAAACTACTATGCTAAGGGCTATTGCTCTTAGAAGGTATGATAGAGGGAATGTGTTTTGGTTTCCGAGCGGTATTCCCTTGAAGAATGCCGTACTTGCCCAGTCGCTTACCACATCAGGAGGCACTCCCCATATCAGCAGGAAGAGAATCGCTGTAATGATGGAGAATACCGCGAGTATCAGGAAGTTTAGCCAATATGTAAAGATAGGTGTTTTGTGATCTATGTGAGAAAATTTCTCTTCGTCTTCGCCGGTTTCTGCTGACGCCCTGTAGAGAAATTCTACAATGTTCCTGCTTAGTATAGGGTGTATGTCTCTAAGGATACTGTAGGCGACCCAGAAGAAGAATATAATAAGGAAACACTGAGTTAAATTAAGGATGAGGCCTATAAATAAATTGGAAGCTCCAATGAAAACCAAGGCAGGCATGATTAGCGCGCCAAGAATTAGCAGATTGATTATCCAGGTATAAAACTTTGAATATTCTGTCGTTGATCCAGCGCTACTTAGGTAGTGTTTTATTTTTGGCGAAAGGATGAAGATATTATAGGAAATTGTCAACCCCATTATGAGATTCAAGAGAGCGGTTCCGTTAAGTGAGAAAATAGGGTTGATGTTTATGGAAATATCCATAATATCAATGTCATTGATTGTAAAAAGGATAGCAACTTGATAGACCATCACTAACCATCTTCTTCTAAATTTCTTTGAGTCAGTAAATACCTCTGGCAGGAACCCAAGGCGCTTGTCGAAAAACATATTTACGATAGTATGGAGCGAGAAAATGTATATAATCGATGTTGTTAGATTCCATATAAGCAGAACCCACTTGTTGGTTGATTCATATCCGTAGTTCATATAGAATGAGTGTTCAAGAAGCAGTAGAAGAAGAGAGGGAAGAACAGCATTCCTGAGGAAAAGTAGAAGAGTTATAAATCCTCTGGTATGGAAAACATCACGGTATCTGGTTATCTCCAGATGCCCGTATTTGATTGGCTGTCCGAAGACTGTTTTTTTAAATTTAGGTGATAGCCTGATAGTTATAAATGAAATTAGGAAAATGAATGTTATTACAAAGATGAAAGTCGCCTTCCATCCTTCCATAATTATAGATTGAATGAACGGGGTAAATTCCTTTGCCATTGCGCCAAGGTAATCAAGGATATCTTTCTTTCCTGCGCCCCATGCTTCGACGCGGTAAAACGGATGATTGTAAATAAAGAGATCTTTGCTTCGGATTTTGATTTGCTTGTCAGATATCAGATTGAGCATATTTGAGACATGTCCTTCAAAGAGCCTCACCTGGATTAGGATATTGCTGTATTGGTCTATTTCGCTGTAAATCTGAGTGATATTACCGTAGAGTTCATTAGCTGTGTCAGTTTTGAGGTTCTTATCATTTAATCCCAGAGCAGACAAATCAGCTATGATGTCTTTGTCGTTGTGCAGTTCTTCTTTGAAATAAGAAGATTCCTGGATCATAACTGAGTCAATTTCTTTTAATTTATGCCTGTAAATAGCAAGTTGGTTATCTGTTATCAAATCATCGTTTATATGGCTTTTGATCTCATTTAATACCTGCCTGGAATCCTCAAGTTGTTTTCTTATTCCTTCAATTCTGGGAGTGTCGCTAGCCAATATAGAAAACTGAGCAGAAGGGCATAAAGATGTGATAAATATAAATGCTAAAATGACGAAGAGTTTTTGAATATTCATGCTATAAAACTTCTTAAGTTGTAGTTTGGTTGAATTACTTTCTTTATTAAAAATGAATGGCTTTGCACTGGAATTCAAACTAACTTCAAAATTTAGATTCTTTCAAAGTCTATATATCCTCTGTAAGGATCCAGATATACTAGTTTGACTTGAACTTTCTGACCGACAAACAAGTCTTCATTGCGGCTTATCACTCTGCCTTCGACCGGCGGGTCGATGATTCTGGCGTAGTAGCCTTTTCTGGAAGCCCCGGTAACGATTCCTTCAAAGATTTTGCCGATTTTGTCTTCAAGAAGAGCGGCGGCGGCGGCTTTGCGCATGAATCGTTCCACTTTCTTGGCGGCTTTCTCTCTTGCTGTGCAATTCGTAGAGTGATCTACGAGTTCTTCTTTTGTGTAAGGACTTTTCTTTGAACTCAGAACTGATTTGACTATCCTCTGTATAATGACATCTACGAAACGCCTGTTTGGCGCTGTAGCATGAGTGTAATCCGTTACTGCAAGCCCGAAATGACCATAAGGTTTTTTATCTGGTTCGAGCATCACATATTCGCCTGAACCGAGCAATTTAACAATGGTCAATGACAGATCAGTGAAGCGCTCTGGATTTGCCTTTTTTTGTCGCAGTAGAAATTGTTGAAGGGCTTTTGCCTCGGGTTTATTCGGGAGCATCTCATTGTGTTCGAAAGCAATTTGCCTTATTCTGTCCCATTCTTTGGGTTCGCGTACTATTCTTTGAATCATCGGAGTATTGGCATTTTCAAGGAAATTAACCATTGTTCTGTTTGCCGCGACCATGAAGTTTTCAATCAGGTTCCTGGCTTTGTTATGATGGATAGGTTCAAGTCCAATAACCTTGTTATTCTGAATAATCGGCGAAGCTTCGAGAGTATTCAACTCAAGCGAACCATGCTCCATCCTGAAGTGTATGAGGCGGTCTGCGGCTTCATCCTGAAGCCTTATTTGTTCTTCGAGTTCAGGGATTCTCCTTACTGATTCAGGTATGATTGTTTTTCCTTCAAGATAGTTTCCGATATCTCCATAGTTTAATTTTGCCTTATTTCTGACAAGCGCCCTATAAACGCTTTCGGTATGGATTTTCCCATCTGGAGGAACTGAGTATTCGATAACTATTGCGATTCTGTCACTATCTTGTTTGAGAGATGTCAGGTCTGTGGAAAGCCTTACAGGAAGCATCGGAAAAACCTCAATGCCTGTGTAAATAGATGAAGTATTATTGGCTGCATGAGAGTCTATCTGCTCACCCTTCGGGACAAATGAGTCCACATCGGCAATGGCGACCATTACGCCAATGTCACCGTTGGGTCTAAGTTCGCAATATTCTAGTTGGTCGAGATCAAGCGAATCATTATTGTCTATGGATGACCATAGAAGATTGCGCATATCTTTTAGTGAAGACTGCTCTTTCTGAATATGAGCGCCTTCGTCAAGTCGCTGGACTTCCTCTATTATCTGGGGTGTGAAGTGTGGTTCAAACCCGTATTGGGCCATTGTATCTCTGGCAATAGCGTGAAGGTCAATTTCCTGGTATCTGCCCATAAATCTCCTTTAATATCTTTAAATTTTAAAAGCTATGGCGTTGATATAGTAATTTTTATATAAAAATGATATTATGATCTATGCGATTTTTAAATACTCAAAGAAAAAATGATGGAGGCGTTTTGTGTCAAATTCAGTAGAAAAAGATATGAAGAGCATGGACAGGTCGTGGATTTTTAGTTTCTTCGGAACGGCTATCGGGGCAGGGATACTATTTGTTCCATTGCAGGCTGGTATGTCGGGGTTCTATGTATGCATAATAAGTATGGCTGTAGCTTTCAGCGTTACTTATTTTGCTCAGAAATACTTTGCAGTGGTTATTGCTGAATCACAAAAAGCCGACAGCTACAATGCCGTTATTACCGAATTCCTTGGTAAAGGCTTTTCGATATTCATCTCAATCCTCTTTGCTGTTCAACTCTTTGCATCAATACTGGTTTACTCTATAGGACTCAATACCGATATTGGGGCATTCCTCCAGACATATAAGATTACTACAGTGAATGTATCCACCTTCAAAATTACGCCTCTTGTTGTCCTTGTCATTTTGACTCTGCCGATGCTTTTTAGCGAAAGATTCCTGATTAAATTCCTCGACAAGATTTCAGTGATCCTGATTGTCTTTATCGCGCTTTTTATCGTGCTTTTTATACCGTTCTGGCATTTCGATTTCTTCTTTAATTTCAATCCCGATATGAAGACCAATATCAAGATGTTGCTCATGTCCATACCTCTCTATATGGGAGCGATAAACTTCTATGCGGCTCTTTCTCCGATGATAATGTTCTACAGAAAGACATATCCTCAGTTGTCGCACGATGACTGCGTTAATAAGTCATTTGAACTCAATAGAAAATCAATCTATCTTCTTTCATTCTTTACAGCGTTTTTTGTTCTTTCCTCGGCAATGACTCTGACCCCCGAAACCTTAAAACAAGCGCTTGCAAGTAATATATCAATTCTGGCGGTAGTCGGGCTTGACCAGCATGCAGTTGCGATCCTGGAAGTAATAAAGTTTCTAGGATATTTTGTAATCTTCTTTGCCCTCAGCACATCATTCTACGGTCTGATGCTTGCCCAGATTGAAATAGTCTCAGCATTATTCCCTAAATCATGGAATGAACAAGTAAAGAGAAAATTTTCAATTATTTTGATGATGTTACTCTTCTGGTTCCTGACTACTTTCAATATAAACATCCTGAAAATTCTCGGACTTTTTACCAATCCAAGCACAGGATTAACTCTCTTTATAATTCCCACTGTAATTGTGCTTATTAATCAGAGGTTCAAGAAGTATCGTTCGATTACGACATGGATTATTCTGGCTATCGGAATATTTATGCTGTTCTCATATTTTGTCGGATTAATTATGTAAGGAGAAATAAAAATGAAAAATAAGCTCAAAATTCTGAGTTTGACAATTATGGCAATTTCGATGGGAGCTTGTTCCACGCAAAAATCTGATTCTTATTCAGAAAAGACTATAAAAGTGATGTCATTCAATATCCGTAACTCCGATGCTGATGACGAAATCAATAACTGGAATCAAGGAAGAAAGGAGAGGGCGATTGCTCTGATTAATGCTTACAAACCCGACATATTTGGAGTTCAGGAGGCAAAGGCAGGGACTCATGGCGACCAGATTTCAGATTTAAAAGCTCTCCCAAATTATACATGGTATGGAGTTGGCAGAAATGATGGCAGGGAAGCAGGTGAATTCGAAGGCATTCTTTATCTGGAAAAACGCTTTTCTCTAGTCAAATCAGGTGAGTTCTGGTTAAGTCCTACTCCCGACAAACCCGGCACTACCTTCTCGACATCAGATATGAATCCATCATGGGACATAGGTAACCCAAGAATGGCAACATGGCTTATCCTTCATGACAAGCTCAATAATATTGATCTGCTTGTCGTAAATCAGCACTGGGCTGTTACTTCTGCGACTCAGAAAAACTCGGCTATTTTGCTAAGGTCAATGATAGAAAAACTAGATACTAATACAGATAAAATGCCTGTTATTGTGATGGGTGATTTTAATATGACCGATGAGAGCAAAGACAATAAATATTCGCTTAATCCACAGGATGCTTATTCTGTGATTTTAAATGGCGAATCAGTTGATTCCAAACTCAAACTCATTGATGCATATAGAAGCCTATATCCGAAAAAAGACGGAGAGATGACTTTTCACGGTTTTCATGGCGGCACAAGTTACTATGATACCAAAACAGATCCGTCCGACATAGCTTACAATAATCGTATAGACTTCATATTTACCTCGCCTGATCTTAAGTGCATCAGCGCCGAAATTATAAGGAAGCGTTTCTCAGATAAACAGGGCGAATGGCCATCCGATCACTACCCGGTACTGACGACATTCACTCTTGAATAAAATAGATATTGGAGGGGCGATGTCCACATCGGCCATATTAGGCCTCAGGGACTGACTCTATTCAAAAGAAACTAAATTATAGAAAAAAGGATTGTGTCTCTACAGATATTGCCTATAATCGCTTACATACATAACTATTAAAACTCAACACAAGGGAAATCTTAAAATGAAAAAAACGATCGCATTACTGTTTATCGGGATCTCTATGCTGTTGCTTGGAGCCTGTGCAAAAGATGCAACGCGCCCTTATAACCCTTTATCTACAGCCAATACTCCGACGGCTGGACAATCACAGGATTCAGGTCTTGTCGGCTACTCAAACTTTGACTCAGCTGTAACAGACAAAAGCTACACTCAGGACAAAGTATCTACAGAGGTTAAACCTCTCTTGAGCTCTGGCGTAAGCAAATAAACCTAAAAAAACATTAGCGGGCAAATATGGCAAGAATTTTATTGATTGACGATGATAATGACTACAGAAATATGCTTAAGATGTGGCTTGAAAAAATAGGTCATGAAGTAGTCGAAGCCATGGATGGAGAGGAAGGCATTAAGTTATACAGCCAGGGCCATTATGACTTAATTATTACCGACCTTTATATTCCTAAAGTAGATGGGATTCATACTATTCACAGATTTAAAACTGAGTTCAATTCTCCTAAGATAATAGCCATAACGGGAGCCTCTTCAGACGGGCGCATAGATTATCTTCTGGATTTGGCAAAGGAAAAGGGCGCAAGCGAAGTCTATAAAAAGAAGAACCACATTAACGAACTTTTGATCAAGGTCAAGAATTTGCTTTAAAAGCTGGAAGCGGTTTCTGAGAAACACGCCAGGCCATGCTTTCACTTTTTACTTAACTCGGCGTCCCGTCTTTGGTGTCGAATTTCTCTGAGCCCGTAATGGAGCTTAGAATTTCACTGCTTACAGGTGGACAACCCTGGATATATTTTCCGCAGAACTTGTGTTTTGCCGTACAATTCCCAATACATAGAGTATTATCAGGCAAAGTCTCGTGACCTTTTCCTATGGCTATATTGAGTTTGCCGTCCGGGCAGTATTCCAGAATTGACTTGCCGTATTGTTTAAGGAATAGGTAGAGCGATGACTGGCAGGCGCTACAGGAATTTTTATCAAATACCTTAATGTTTGGGTATTCCAGAATCAAATCTGACGGGGGCAAGGCGAATTTAACTTTGTAATCTTGCCATTTAGATGGAGATATGGTTACATCGTCGAGTTTTAGGTTGGTTTTATTTAATTGTGCCGAGAGTCTCAGGTGAGGAACAGTTTCCGGGTCTATTCCGATTAAATGGCAAGCAGTGGCATCTGTTTTGAATGGATCAAAACCAGCCAGAACTAAATCCATTTTCCTTGGGACTCCTGCGCTCGGTCCCATTCCTTCCATACAGATTGTTCCGTCTATCAGAGAAAAGTCAGGTTTAAGAACGGTCGTCATGTCGGCAATGGCGATATCAATGGGCTTTTCACTTGACCCTTCCACTTCAGGGAGCATGTGCAATAGAACTTTGCTGCGTCTCCAGAGACAGCCTTTCATGTTTTTAATCGAGAGAGTCACGCCGGTGTGCATATGAGTTTTAATAACTGGAATTGAAACTACAAAATCAAATTCCGTAACTTCCTTGCAGAGTTTTATACTGTTCAAGACTTTAGCATTCGGAATATCTTTGATTACGGGTTTATTCACATCCATATCCAGAAGCGGGCAGTTCCTGTCGTTTGCTACTTTGGCTATGCCTGTTACTTCGAAGGCTTCCATCGTATTTACGCCCGAAATGGGGCTTTCCCCTACAGCTACAATTGCCCCAAAAGAGCGGAAGACATCTATTGCGCCGGCGACAACTTCTGGATGGGTGGTTATTCCTTTGTCAGGTGTAGCAATTCGTCCGGCATTTGGTTTGAGAAGAACTTTTTTGTCTTTAAGAAATGTGAAATCGAAAGGTGCAAGCGCGTCAATAGTGTTACTGTAGGGACCATTCCCTCTGGCAATGTTAATCAAAAATTTGGGCATGAATGAAGCTTAGTTAATCTGTTTGTCGTTTTTTGGTAAATCCAGTTGTTTTGCAGATAGAGCCTTGTCGAGATTAGCGTAATGTGAAGGTCTGATGATTCTCTTCAAGAATGGGATAATTCCTTTCTGAGATTTTTCCATTTCAATCTGGGCTTCTCTTAATGTTGATTCCCATGTCGGAGCAAAACCTGGAGCCCTTTCGTGCATAAGATGAATTGCTTTGTCATAAACCTGAAGCATGAGCATTTCTTCTTTTTTAGGTTCGTTCTTAAGATATTGAACCATTGACCTGAGGTTCTCATTGTCAGTTTTTAAGCTTTCAATAGTTTTTTTCTGGGTTTCCTTGCTTTCAGCATCAATTTCGAGCTGAGTTTGAAGGTGTTGCATATATTTTGCTTTTTCTGCGGTAATAGTTCTTAGTTTATTATTAGCATCTGATTTGAGGTGGTGGATTTTTAGCATAAACCTTATAGAAGAATAAATCCAAACGATTAGGCCCACTGCAAGCCCCCATACGAAGTGGCTGGAAATTACCTCAATTACATACTTATTATCCATGTTTTGTCTCCTGATATATTTATTATTTTTTGCAATTTTATGCAAATTATATCATATATCACCACTATCGAAAACTATATAAAGGGTTAAAATTGGTTTTTAAGTTATTAAACTTGAGCGCTAAGCATATTAGGTAATTTTAAATATGCATTTGCATAAATAAACAAAACAAAGAGTAGTCTCAGACAATTAATCAAAAAACAAAAGGGGGTATTTTATGTCAAAAAGAGCTTATAATTTTGGGGCAGGACCATGTACTCTTCCTCTATCATCATTGGAAGAAGCACAGAATGAATTTACAGATTACATGAATAGCGGCATGAGCGTTATTGAAATGAGTCACAGAGGCAAAGAGTATGACAAGACTCATGCTGAAACGATGGCTTTAGCCAAAGAAGTTTACGGCTGTCCTGATGATTTCGAAGTAATATTCGTTCAAGGCGGGGCTACATTGCAGTTTGCCATGGTTCCAATGAATCTTCTAAGCGCCGGAAAAAAAGCAGCCTACATTTGCTGCGGCGAGTGGAGCGGAAAGGCTTACAAGGAAGCTAAGATATTCGGCGAAGCTTATGCGGCATGGGACGGGAAATCCATTGGCTACTCAAGAATGCCTAAGAATTCTGAGATGAAACTGCAGGACGGCACAGCTTATTTGCACATTACCACCAATGAAACTATCGGCGGGATAAGAACTATCGAATGGCCGAATGTGAATGTGCCGATCATAGCTGATATGTCATCTGATTTTATGAGCAGACCTATTCCATGGGAAAAATTTGACATAGTTTACGGCGGCGTTCAGAAAAACCTTGGACCATCAGGAATGGCTATGGCTTTCGTAAGGAAGAGCATTCTTGACAAGTGCAATAAGAACATCGCTACTTATTTAAGATATGATATCCATGTAAACAATCAGTCTCTCTATAATACTCCTCCAGTCTTCTCTATTTATATGGTAGGCAAAGTCCTCAAGTGGATGAAGGCTCAGGGTGGATTGAAAGTTATAGAGCAGACAGCTGCAAAGAGAGCCGCAGTAGTTTATAGTGTGATGGATGCAAGCAATGGATATTACAGAGCCCATGTGGAAAAAGAATACAGATCAGTAATGAATATTGTATTCAGACTTCCGACAGAAGCTTTGGAAGAAAAATTCCTTGCTGAAGCCAAGAAAGCTAACTTCGTGGGGCTCAAGGGGCATAAGAGCGTGGGCGGATGCAGAGCAAGCTGCTACAATGCAGTGACAGATGAAGCTGTACAGGCATTGAAGAGCTTCATGGAAAAATTCCACAAAGACAACCCAGCGTAAATACCAATAATTAATGGCAGTTTTGACTGCCATTTTTTAATAAAAATCAGGGAGAAAAACCATGGCAAAGATAGTACCTTTCAGAGGGTTTATTCCAAAGGCCGATATGGCAGACAAAGTCGCATCCCTTCCTTATGATGTGATGTCAACAAAGGAAGCTAAGGAAATGGCTAAAGGCAATCCTTATTCTTTCTTAAGAGTAGAGAAGTCTGATATAGATTTCCCAGATGATTTTGATGGGCACAGCGCTCCGGTTTATCAGAAAGCTGCAGAAAACCTAAAGATGATGATTAAAGACGGAGCACTCATTCAGTCGAAGACACCATGTTTCTATATCTACAAACAAGTTATGGGCAAAGTAACCCAGATAGGACTTGTGGCTGGTAATTCAGTCGAAGAATATGATAAGAGCATAATAAAGAAGCATGAACTCACCAGAAAAGACAAGGAAGACGACAGAGTAAATAATGTCGATACCTGCAGCGCAAATACCGGCCTTGTATTCCTGACATATCCGCATCAGGCTGAAATTGATGAGCTTGTAGCTAAAATAACATCCAGAAAGCCTTATATTGACTATGTGGCTGTTGACAAAGTAGCTCATACTCTGTGGATAATTGACGACCAGACTGAAGTAAATAAATTTGTCGAACTCTTCGCTAAACTCAAATACCTCTACATAGCTGACGGTCATCATAGATCAGCTGCAGCTTCAAGAGTCTGCGCAATGAGAAAAGCAAAGAATCCAAAGCATACCGGAAATGAAGGTTATAACTATTTCCTGGCTGTAATCTTCCCTGACAATCAGCTCAATGTAATGGATTACAATAGAGTACTCAAGGAAATGAACGGAATGACTCCTGAAAGTCTTTTGCACAAGATCAAGGAAAAATTCCTTGTGACTGAAATCAAGGTCAAAGAAGCAAAAGATGCAAAGCCTGAGTCAAGAAAAGAGTTCGCCATGTACCTTGACAACAAATGGTATAAACTAGTGATTAAAAATGAGTTTGTGTCCAAAGATCCTGTAAAGTCTCTTGATGTATCCATACTTCAGGACAATATCCTCGCTCCATTATTCGGGATCAAAGATCCAAGAACCGACAAAAAAATTGACTTTGTCGGCGGTATAAGGGGAATGGAAGGTTTGGTAAAGAGATGCCATGAAGATTGCAAAGTAGCATTTGCATTGTATCCTACAGGACTGGATCAGCTTATGGAAATAGCTGATGCAGGAGAAATTATGCCTCCTAAGTCAACTTGGTTTGAACCAAAGCTAAGATCAGGAATGATCGTAAGAAGCTTGGAATAGTTTCCAGAATTATGAGCCGGAGTTTTTAGCTCCGGCTTTTTTTAGTTTTAATCACCTCAAAAAATAAACACAAAAAGTACTTCATCATGATTAAATGCAGAAAATTTTCATTAACGGCGATTTTTGTTTTGTTGACTATATTTGCTTCAAATATCTATGCAAAAACAGTCTATGTTTTAGAGTTTAACGATTTTCACGGTATGCTCTACCGCAATACGATAGATGATAAGGCCGTCCCTGGAGCTCTTTACTTTATTAACACTATTCTCAAAGAAAAACAGAAATTCGGGCTTGATAAGGTAGTGGTAGTCTGTGACGGTGATAATTATCAGGGAACTATCGTTTCTTATGAAACAAAAGGTTTGCCGGATAATGAAATGTTCAAAGCTGTCGGAGTAAAGGTTTCTGCTGTAGGGAATCATGATTTTGACTGGGGGCAGGGCAATTTCATTAAATGGCAGAAAGACGGCGGTTTTACATATCTAGCGGCTAATATTGTTGACATTAAAACTCAAAAGTGCCCTGATTGGTGCAAACCATATGAAATAGTAACAGTGGACGGAGTAAAAATTGCTTTCATAGGCCTTGCTACTCTTGACACAATTACTACTACAAGCGCCAAAAATCTTGATGGTCTTAAAATTACAGACCCATGGACTGCTGCTCAGTCGTGGATAGATTACCTTAAAGAAGGGAAAGATCCTCAAGGCAAACCTGATGTAATAGTTGCTTTGACTCATATTCCTTCTTCTCAGGATGCCGATGGAAAAATAAACGGAGAAGAAATCAATTTACTAATCACAAAAACAAAAGGGCTTGACGCAGTTCTTTCAGGCCACTCACATCTGACTGTCAGCGGGACAATAGACAATATTCCGGTAGTTCAGGCTCAGTGTTACGGTGAGAAGTTTGGCGTCTTGAAGATAGATATTGACGACCAGACAGGGAAACTTGTGAGCATACAATCGGAAGTTAACGATGTTGCTACTATAGGAGAAATACTTCCTGAAAACGACGGTGCTAAGATGCTTGCCAAATACGATGGAATAGAGAAAAAATACTCCAGAGTTCTTGGAACTACCCCTGGCGTGCCTTACGATCCTCAAACTCTAAGCCCATTAGGAGTTTATATGACTAAGCTAATGGCCGAAGCTACCAATTCTCAGATAGCAATCGTCAATCCTTTCGGCATCCGAGGCGGTCTTGATAAAGGCAATATAACAGTCGGAGATATGTTCAGGATTTCTCCATTCAATAATACCCTTGTGAGCATGAAACTGACTGGAGCTCAGGTGAAGAAAGTGATGGAATACGGTCTTTCCGGCAAAGTAGGCTGTATTCAATTCTATGGTTTGGATATAGGCATTGATAGTTCCAAGCCAGTTGGTCAGAGAATAATATCCATGACACTGACTGACGGAAAAGCTGTAGAAATGGACAAAATTTACACTCTCAGCACTAATGACTTTATGTCCACAGGCGGCGACGGATATGATTTCAGCGGCGCTGTAGATATGAAGACTCATAATGACCTTTTTGTAAGAGATTTGATGATAAAAAGCATCGAAAAGGATAAGGTTCTCAATCTCCCTCCTGCCGAAGCATTGAAAGATATTTCAATGGTTGAAAATAAGCAGGCAGCCTAATACAATCTTTATAATAACACGGGCTTCTTGCCCGTGTCCTTTTAAAATAAACAACATTAAGGCATCATCATGAATTTCTGGAAGTTTTTTACCAGATTTTTTCTTGCTACACTAATATTTCTGTTTGTTAGCGTCAGTCTTATTGCCAAAACCATTACGATATTTTCTGTAAATGACTTCCACGGAAAATTAGACCATAACGACACTTACAATAGTCTGTATCCAGGAATCACGATTCTTCTTAATGAAGTTAATCAGCTCAAGAAAGAGTACGGCGAAAAAGATACAATTATTGTTGCAGGCGGTGATAACTATGTAGGATCTGTCCTCTCGTTTGCCACCAGAGGCGCTCCTGTCAGCGATATGTACAAGGCGATGGGCGTAGTGGCTTCCGCCGTAGGCAATCATGAGCTGGACTGGGGGCAGGGAAATTTTGAAGTATGGCAAAAATCGGGAGGGTTTTCCTATGTGGCATGCAATATTTTTGATAAAAATACAAACAAGATAGTTAGTTGGGCCAAACCCTTCGTAATGATAGAAAGAGATGGTGTGAAAATTGCATTCATCGGTCTTACTACCACAGAAACTGCAACTATTGTCAGTAAAAAGAAGATTTCTAATCTGGAGTTCAGAGATCCAGCCGCAAGCGCCCAACCATGGATTGATTACCTCAAGGAAGGAAAAGATCCTCAGGGAAAACCTGATGTCATAATTCTCCTTACCCACATTCCTACATGGCAGGAGAATACGGACGGGGCTATCACAGGCGACGAAATTCATAAATTATGCGAAAATATAAAAGGCGTGGATGCTATTTTTACCGGGCATAGCCATAAACTTGTATGTGGAGAAATCGGAGAAATTCCTGTGATTCAGGCGGAATGTTTTGGTGAATGTATGGGGATATTAAAAATAGACATTGATGATAAGACTAATAAAATAGTCAAGATTGTTCCTAAAGTGCTTCGTCTTATCTATAACCCTGAAATCTCTTCCGAAGAAGCGGATAAAATTCTTGCAAAATACTCCAGTGTTTTGAAAAATTATGATAAAGTCATTGGTTACGCTCCCGAACATCTTTCCAAGACACCGAGACATCTTAATTCAATCGGCATTTTTATGGCTAGGACTATGGCTCAGGAGACTAAATCCCAGATAGGATTAACCAATGCTTTTGGAATCAGATGCGAGATTTTTAAAGGGCCGGTAAGTCTGGAAGTAATTTACAACCTTATGCCTTTCGATGATAATGTGATCTCATTTGAAATAAAGGGAGAGGGTCTGAAGAAAGTTATAGAACACGGCATAGTAACAGGAACAGAAACACCCTTGTATGGTTTTGGTCAATTCTGGGGGCTTAAAGTCAAATTTGACAGCTCTAAACCATACGGTAGTAGAGTTGTTTCGATGTCGCTCTTGAATGGTGAGCCGATTGAAATGGACAAATACTACAAAATGGCGACTTCTGACTTCGTATATAATGGAGGAGACGGCTTTGACTTCACAGGGACTAAGAATGAGGCGAGCGCTAAAGGGAGTTTCAGAAATATGATAATTGACACTATTGAAAAACAAAAAGGTATTTTTTCAATGCCTACTGATGGGCTGGTCAATATCGCCTCCGACACATCAAGATAGCGCGTTTAAAGTAGCTCGGCATCTTGCCGTGTTAACAAAAATAAATAAAGAGGTCTATTATGACGAAACATTGGACGCTTGGATTTCTGAGCGCAGTAGTGCTTTTCCTTGGGCTGACAACTCTTAATGCCGCAGAAGCGACCGGAACGACGCTTGATAATCTGCAGGCTGCATTTAACGGCGAATCGAATGCGAAAGCGCGCTATGAAGCTTTTGCCCTTAAGGCAGATACCGAAGGTTATAAAGGCGTAGCTTCTCTTTTCAGAGCCGCCGCTGACGCAGAAGGAATCCATGCAGCAAAGTATGCTAAACAAATCACAAAACTCAAAGCTACTCCTACAGCAAATACTCAGACCCCAGATGTGAAATCCACAAAGGAAAATCTTCAGGCAGCAATCCAGGGTGAAACTTATGAAGCTACCACTATGTACCCGGCTTTTGTAAAACAGGCCAAGCTAGACAAAAACAAACAAGCTGAAAAATCATTCAAGGGAGCTTTAGCCGTAGAAGCTGACCACGCTAAACTTTATCAGCAGGCTTTGGATAATCTTGATTCATGGAAAGATGCCAAGACATTCATTGTTTGCGAAGTATGCGGTTATACCTCAATGAATATGGATCTGAAACAGTGCCCGATCTGCTCCGCTCCCCGCTCAAAATTTGATACTATTAAATGATAAGACTCAGGAAAATATTTCTAATTGCAATAATTTGCCTTCAGCCGCTTATCATAAGCGGCTTTTGGTTTTGGTATCATGTCAATCATCCTATGGGCAATCTCTTGACCGGAGATGTTTTCGGGATGCTTCTTTGCTATGGAAGACTTAGCGGGCTTTTGGCCGTATTTCTCGCACTTCTTCAGATACTTCTGATCAGCCGGGCAAAATGGATTGAATCATGTTTCGGACATGACCGTCTGGCTCACGCTCATGGGATTATCGGCTTTTCGATATTAGTGCTCCTTATAATCCATCCTATCTTTCTCTCTATCGGACAGTCCATACAAAGTGAAACCACATATCTTGAGCAGTTCGTAGATTTCTGCAAAAACTATGAAGATGTATTTGCCGCTCTTATCTCTCTCATAATAATCTGTAAAGTTGAACTGATAATCTTCTGAAGCGGAAATTATACCACCATAAGTCTGACTAAGTATTTCAATTGCTTTCTCCAAAAGCTGCCTATTCCCATACAT